>NZ_JBSFWJ010000081.1:0-23985 GCF_053592695.1 Saccharopolyspora sp. NPDC002578
TGATCGGCGTCGAAGCCCGCGGCGGGGTCCGGGTGCTCGGCCGGCCATTCCGGCTGCGGGATCTTTTTCCCGAGTGGCTCCGCCACGAGGGAAAAAGCCGTCCTCGCGAGAAGAACGCTGAGAACCCGCGGGTCGTCACCTTTTCGACGTGGGCTATGTGCTTCGCACATACAGGCACGGCTACGCCGCAAGGCACGGCCTTCGGCCGCGAGGCGGGGGCCGTGCTGGTTCGGGTCAGGTTCGGCCAGGGACTGCTCGGGTCACCACTGCTCGTTGGAGGCGGTGGGGGATGAGGCGGCCCACGGTGACCAGGGCCTTGTACTGGGGGCTGGGGACCGAGACGGAGCGGCCTCGGCGCAGGTCGGAGAGGCCCTCGTGCACGACGTCGTCGGCTCGCAGCCAGAACGCCTTCGGGAGGCGGCCCATGGACAGCCCGGCGCGCTCGTGGAACTCGGTGCGGGTGAAGCCGGGGCACAACGCCATGACGCGCACCCCGCTGCCGGTCAGCGCCGCGGACAGGCCCTCGGAGAACGTCGTCACCCAGGACTTCGTGGCGGCGTAGGTCGAACCGGCCACCGAGAAGAAACCGGCGACGCTGGACACGTTGACCACGTCACCGCCGCCGCGCGCCCGCATCCCCGGCACCACCGCGTGCGTCAGCCGCAGCACGGCGGCCACGTTCAGGTCGAGCTGCTTGCCCAGAGTGGCCCGCTCGGTGTCCCAGAACGCCCCGGAAGTGCCGAAACCAGCGTTGTTGACCAGCAGGTCCACCGGCCGCCGCTCGTCGGCCAGGCGCCGCTCCACCTCGGCGAGCTGCGCTTCGTCGGCGAGATCCGCCACGAGCACCTCGACGGTGACGCCGTGGCGGGCGCGCAGCGCCTCGGCCAGCGCCTCCAACCTCGTGGCGTCGCGGGCGACGAGCACCAGGTCATGCCCCTCGGCCGCGAGCCTGCGGGCGAAGGCGTTGCCGATTCCGGCGGTGGGGCCGGTGACGAGTGCGGTAGGCATGGTTCGCACCGTATCGCCTCGCCGACCGGCTCCCGTCAGGACTGGTTCTCGGAGTGCTCGGCCCGCTCGACGCGGATCGTCTCGTTGGTGTCCGCCGGGGAGGTCGCGCCGGTCGCTCCCTTGAGCTGCCGGGTGGGTTCGGCGTCCGCGGCGGGCTCCGGCTCGTCCAAGGACTCGTTCGGGTCGGTTTCGAACGGGTCGATGATGTCGGCGAGCTCGCCCAACGAGCGCAGCAGGCGCTCCAGGCGGGCCGGGTCCGCGCCGTCGGGTTCGATGGCGGCCAGCACCCAGTCCTGCTCCAGCCACACCACGGTCACGTCGGGCCCGACCTCTTCGGCCGCCTCCACGAGCGACGGCGTGACCAGCGGACGGGCGGCGGCGACCTCGGTGACGAAGGCGTACCGCGAACCGACCGGACCGAGCAGGTCCAGCCCGGAGTCCTGCGGCACCGGCACGTCCGGCTGCCAGAGTTCGAGGATGGTGCTGACGCTGCGGCGGCAGCGCACGCCGGCGAGCACGGTGGCGACCTTGTTGTTCACGGTGAGGTCGAGGACGTAGACCTGGCGGCGGCCGTCGGCGGTGAACGTGGAGCCCGCGACGACGTCGGTGGCGGTGCTGCCGCTGTGCTGCGCGAGCGCGCCGCGTTCCCAGCGCGTCGGCAGCACTTGATCGATCTCGGCGAACTGCCAGCCGCGCAGCGCCGCCCAGCGACGTCGCTCCCGGTTGTTCGGGGCGCGTCGTGTGCGGTCGGCGATCAGCAGCGCGACGCCCGCGGCGATCGCGAGGACGGCGACGAGGAACCAGACCCAGGCAGGGATACCCACACCGCGCAGGGTAGTCCCGTCGTCATCTCCCGCGAAGATCGCCGGGGTCTCCCGCCGCGAATTGCGCCATCCGTGCGAGGTGCGCAGCACGGATGCTCGGGGACGGTGCCGCTCCGGATTCGAGCGAGCCGCACCGGCCCGTTCCGCGAACCCGTTCCGCGCAGCGGCCGGGGTGAACGAGGAGGACGGCGGAGGGGTTCGCGAGCCGGCGCGAACGGGGTGCGGCGACGAGGGCCGGGAACGAAGAAGGACGGGAGCGGCGAACCGTTCCCGTCCTTGTCTCCTTCTCTTATCGACCGGCTGATCCGGTCTCTGTAGCGGCCGATCGGGTGAACGTCAGACAGAAATCCGCCGGCGCCACCGGCCGGTGCGCGCGCCCGGCGGACCGGGCCTCGACGCGTCCCGGTGCAGCGCCGGCGCGCGGGAGCGGCGTCCGGATGTCCGACCGTTCTCGCCGGGCCGCGGGATCAGGCGGTGCCGGGCCTGCGCATCGCGTGCACCTCGGCCCAGTCCGGCGCCGCGCCGGGCAGCTCGGCGCGGTCCCCGGCGCGCAGGCCTTCGACGACCAGCGCCAGGTAGCGGGCGCGCAGGTCCGCTCGCCTCGGCTCCGCGATCGGCAGCGCGGGGTTGAGGTGCTTGAACAGCAGCACCACGTCGGCCGCGGCGAAGTCGGCGCGCAGCTCACCGGCCTCGTGCGCGGCGCGGACCAGCGCCTCGACGGACTCGGTCATCTCCCGGCGGATCTCGGCGTACTCCGCGGAGTGCGACCGGCCGGGTTCGTCCGGCGGGAGGACCGTGCCGACGCCGCTGCCCTCGGCCAGGCAGCGGAACAGGAACCGGGTGAAGGCCCGCCACGGATCGGATTCCTCGGCGGCGGCCGAGCGGGCCTCCGCGACGATCCGGCGCAGGCAGCTGATCCGCACCTGCTCGGCCAGTTCGGTCTTGCTCGGCCAGCGGCGGTAGATGCTGGCCACGCCCACGCCGGCGCGCTGCGCGACCTCCGAGATCGGCGCGCCGAAGCCCTGCTCGGTGAACACCTCGCGGGCGGCCGCGATGACCCGGTCGGCGTAACCGGTCGCTCGCTGGGCTGTGGTCATGGACACAGCGTACGCCGGAGCGGAATGTTCCGTTCCGCTCGACGGTTGGCCCCGAGCGGAACCACCCGCCCGCGCTCCGAGGAGGGGCATGACCGCGCCCGAGCTCGCCGTCGACCGCCCCGCCCGCGCCCCGCGGGCGCTGCTCACCCCGCAACGCGCGTTCTGGTTCGTCGGCGCGCTGCTGGCACTGTTCCTGATGGCCTCCACCGCGCCCTCGCCGATGTACGCGATCTACCAGCAGCGCTGGCACTTCTCGGCGACGGTGCTGACCGAGGTGTTCGGCGCCTACATGATCGGCATCCTGATCGCGCTGGTGCTGTTCGGCGCCCTGTCCGACCGGGTCGGCAGGCGTCCCGTGCTGCTCGGCTCGCTGGCGCTGGAGATCGTGTCGCTGCTCGTGCTGGCCTTCGCGCCGGACGTGGGATGGTTGTTCCTCGGCCGGTTCCTGCAGGGCGTCGCCACCGGGGCCGCGACCGGCGCGATGAGCGGATCGCTACTGGACTTCCAGCCGGCCGGCACCAGCCGCGGCGCCACCATCAACGGGGTCGCCGCGGGCCTCGGCATGGCGATCGGCTCCGGGATCGCCGGGGCGCTGGTGCAGTTCGCGCCCGCGCCCACGGAACTGGCCTACCTGCTGCTCGTCCTCGCTTTCCTGGTCGCGCTGCCGCTGGTGTGGCTGATGCCGGAGCCGGTGCGGACCGGTCCGATCGCGCTGCGCCGCGCGTTGCGACCGCAGCGGCCGGGCGTGCCCGCCGGGCGCGGCAAGGCGTTCGCGCTGCTGGCGACGACGATGCTGTCCGCCTGGACCATCGGCGGGATGTTCATGTCGCTGGGGCCGTCGGTGGCCAAGAGCCTGGTCGTCGGCTCGCCCTACCTGATCGGCGGGTTGGCCGTCGTCGCCGTGACCGGGGTCGGGGCGGTCGCGCAGCTCACCGCGTCCGGGTGGCTCGGGCAGCGCGCGGTGCGGGTGGCCGCCCCGGCGCTGATCATCGGACTGGCCGCGGTGGCCGGGGCGGTGCTGTCCGGGAGCGCGGTCGCGTTCTTCGCCGGGTCCGCGGTCGTCGGCGTCGGCTGGGGCCTGATGTTCATGGGCGGGTTCCGGCTGCTCACGGGCCTGGCCGATCCGCGGAACCGGGCCGCGACCGCGTCGATGATCTACATCGTGGCGTACCTGTCGGCGACGGTGCCCAGCGTGAGCCTCGGCGTGCTGACCACCTACACCGGGCTCGTCACCTCGACGCTCGTGTTCGCCGCCCTCGCCGCGCTCTTCGCCGCGATCGCCTGGGCGAGCACCTACGTGCGGCACTGAACGTGACGGGGCGGTGGCGCAGCGTCCGGCTGCGCCACCGCCCGCCGGTCAGGCCGGGCCGACCGTGAGGGCCGAGTTGTCGTCGGCCACGTCGACCAGCACCTTGTCGCCGTCGCGGACCTCGCCCGCCAGCAGCTGCTTCGCCAGCTGGTCACCGATCGCCGACTGCACCAGCCGCCGCAGCGGCCGGGCGCCGAAGACCGGGTCGAAACCGTTGAGCGCCAACCAGTCCCGCGCCGCGGGCCGCACGTCCAAGGTCAGCCGCCGCTCGCTCAACCGCTGCGCCAGCCGCTCCACCTGGATGTCCACGATGGACGTCAGCTCCTCGGTGTTGAGCGAGTGGAACACCACCATGTCGTCGAGCCGGTTCAGGAACTCCGGCTTGAACTGGCGGCGCACCACCGAGAGCACCGCGTCGTCGCGCTCCTGCTCGGACAGGTTCGGGTCGGCGATGGCCTGCGACCCGAGGTTCGAGGTGAGCACCAGGATCGTGTTCCGGAAGTCCACCGTGCGGCCCTGGCCGTCGGTGAGCCTGCCGTCGTCGAGCGCCTGCAACAGCACGTCGAACACGTCGGGGTGCGCCTTCTCCACCTCGTCGAACAGCACCACCGAGTACGGCCTGCGCCGCACCGACTCGGTGAGCTGCCCGCCCTGGTCGTAGCCGACGTAGCCGGGCGGGGCGCCGACCAGGCGGGCCACCGAGTGCTTCTCGGAGTACTCGCTCATGTCGATGCGGATCATCGCCCGCTCGTCGTCGAACAGGAACCCGGCGAGCGCCTTCGCCAGTTCCGTCTTGCCGACGCCGGTGGGCCCGAGGAACAGGAACGAGCCGGTGGGCCGGTCCGGGTCGGCGACGCCGGCGCGGGTGCGGCGCACCGCGTCGGACACGGCGCGCACCGCCTCGGCCTGGCCGACGACGCGCCGCTCCAGCTCGTCCTCCATGCGCAGCAGCTTCGCCGTCTCGCCTTCGAGCAGCCGACCGGCGGGGATGCCGGTCCAGGAGCTGACCACGTCGGCGACGTCGTCGGGCGTGACCTCCTCCTGCAGCATCGCCTTGCGCTCGCTCTGCGCTTCGGTGGCGGCGGCGAGCTCCTTCTCCAGCGCGGGGATGCGGCCGTAGCGCAGCTCGGCGGCCTTGCCGAGGTCGCCGTCGCGCTCGGCCCGGTCGGACTCGCCGCGCAGCTGCTCCAGCTGCGTCTTGAGGTCGCGGACCTTGTCGATGGACTCCTTCTCGCCCTGCCAGCGGGCGGTGAGCCCGGAGAGCTGCTCGCGCCGGTCGGCGAGTTCGCCGCGCAGGGTGGCGAGCCGGTCGACGGAGGCGGCGTCGGACTCCTTGGCCAGCGCCATCTCCTCGATCTCCAGGCGGCGCACCGCGCGCTCCACCTCGTCGATCTCCACCGGTCGCGAGTCGATCTCCATGCGCAGCCGGGACGCGGCCTCGTCGACGAGGTCGATGGCCTTGTCCGGCAGGAACCGCGCCGTGATGTAGCGGTCCGAGAGCGTCGCGGCCGCCACCAGCGCGCCGTCGGTGATGCGCACGCCGTGGTGCACCTCGTAGCGCTCCTTGAGCCCGCGCAGGATGGCCACGGCGTCCTGCGGGGTGGGCTCGCCGACCATGACCTGTTGGAAGCGGCGTTCCAGCGCGGCGTCGGTCTCGATGTGCTCGCGGTACTCGTCGAGCGTGGTCGCTCCGACCATGCGGAGTTCGCCGCGCGCCAGCATCGGCTTGATCATGTTCCCCGCGTCCATGGCGCCCTCGCCGGTGGCACCGGCGCCGACGATGGTGTGCAGCTCGTCGATGAACGTGACGACCTCACCGGCGGAGTCGGTGATCTCCTTGAGCACGGCCTTGAGCCGCTCCTCGAACTCGCCGCGGTACTTCGCGCCCGCGATCATCGAGCCGAGGTCGAGCGCGACGACGCGCTTGCCGCGCAGGGATTCCGGCACGTCGCCGGCGATGATGCGCTGCGCGAGGCCTTCGACGATGGCCGTCTTGCCGACGCCGGGTTCACCGATGAGCACCGGGTTGTTCTTGGTCCGCCGGGACAGCACCTGCACGACGCGGCGGATCTCGGAGTCGCGGCCGATCACCGGGTCCAGGTCGCCGTTGCGGGCGCGGTCGGTGAGGTCCTGGCCGTACTTCTCCAGGGCTTTGAAGGTGCCCTCCGGGTCCGGGCTGGAGACCCGCGCGGAGCCGCGCACCTCGGTGAACGCCTCGCGCAGCGCGTCCGGGGTGGCGCCGTGCCTGCGCAGCAGGTCGCCGACCTGCCCGCCTTCGGCGGCGAGCCCCACCAGCAGGTGCTCGGCGGAGACGTAGTCGTCGCCCATCTCGGTCGCGAGGTGCTGGGCGTGGGTCACCGCCTTGAGCGCGTCCCGGGACAGCTGCGGCGCGGAGACCGTGGAGCCGGAGGCGGCGGGCAGCGCGTTGATCAGCCCTTCCACCTCGCGGCGGACCTCCGCGGGGTCGGCCTCGACCGCGCGGAGCAGGGGTGCGGCGATGCCGTCGCCCTGCGCGAGCAGGGCACCGAGCAGCCGGGCCGGACCGACGTCCGGGTTTCCGGCCACCGTGGCGGCCTGCGCCGCCGAGGAGATCGCCTGCTGGGTCTTGGTCGTCGGGTTGAAAGCGTCCATTCCTCCACCTCGCCAGGGCATCGCTCGCGAGACACCATGCTCGCGCCGAACCTCCGTCGTGCGCACCCGCCACAAGCCCCGGCTCGACGAGATCGAGGACTCCGGCAGGAAAGTTGAGCCTACTTCGCTCAAGCTTACATCCTTTTCGCGCCGTGAGCGGCACTTCGGCCGCGCGCCTCGATGCGCTCGCCCGTTCGGTCGAACTTCGATCACTCTCAGTCTCGAATCAGGTGTCAATTGGCGAGTGAATCCCCTAAAAGCATTGAGTCTTGAATGTCCGATTGCCTAACTTTCCGCCATGCCACCCGCATTCGGCTCGTCGTTCACGAGCCCACCCGCGCACACCGACGTGCTCGCCGCTGAAAGCGGCCCCCTCTCCACCCTCGAGGACACGATCAACACCGTCTTCGAACCGATCTCCGACGGGTTCTCGAACCTCGTGTTCGGCGAGCTCACGCTGTTCGGCGTCACGTTCCCGTGGATCGTGGCCTGGCTCGCGATCGCCGCGGCCGTGTTCACCGTCGCCTTCGGCTTCATCCAGTTCCGCTCGCTCGGGCTGTCGGTCGCGCTGCTGCGCGGCAAGTACTCGCGCGACGACGACCCCGGCGAGATCACGCACTTCCAAGCGCTGTCCTCGGCGGTGTCGGCCACCGTCGGGCTGGGCAACATCGCGGGCGTGGGTGTGGCGGTCACCGTCGGTGGCGCCGGCGCCACCTTCTGGATGATCGTGTGCGGCCTGCTCGGCATGTGCACGAAGTTCGTGGAGTGCACCCTCGGCGTGAAGTACCGGGAGATCCACGAGGACGGCACCGTCTCCGGCGGACCGATGCACTACCTGCCCAAGGGCCTGGCCGAGCGGTTCCCCGGCGGCCTAGGCGCCCGCCTCGGCAAGGTGCTCGCGGTGATCACCGCGATCATGATCCTGTTCTTCGGGATCGCCGGCGGCAACATGTTCCAGGCGAACCAGACCTTCGCGCAGCTGCGCAACGTCACCGGCGGCGACGAGGGCTGGCTCGCCAGCGACGGCGCGGCCCTGGTGTTCGGCGTCGTGCTCGCCACGCTGATCGGCGTGGTCATCATCGGCGGCATCAAGTCCATCGGCGCCGTCACCAGCAAGCTCGTGCCCGCGATGGCGATCATCTACGTGAGCGCCTGCCTGGTCGTGATCGGCGTCAACATCACCTCGGTCCCGGCCGCGTTCGGCGAGATCATCAGCGGCGCCTTCACCCCCGCCGCCGGGCTCGGCGGCGCGATCGGCGTGCTCATCATCGGCTTCCAGCGCGCCGCGTTCTCCAACGAGGCCGGACTGGGCTCGTCGTCGATCGCGCACTCCGCGGTCAAGACCCGCCACCCGGTCACCGAGGGCTTCGTCGCGCTGCTGGAGCCGTTCGTCGACACCGTGATCGTCTGCACCATGACGGCGCTGACCATCGTCATCGCGAAGACGGAGTTCTGGACCAGCGCGCAGCAGGACGTCCTCAACGGCGGTGAGGCCCCGGACGGCGTCATCGTCACCTCCGACGCGTTCGCCACCGTGCTGCCGTGGTTCCCGTACGTGCTGACGCTGGCCGTGGCGCTGTTCGCGATCTCCACGATCATCACCTGGGGCTACTACGGCCAGCGCGCCTGGCTGTTCCTGTTCGGCAAGAGCAAGGCGAAGGAGATCACCTACAACGTGATCTTCTGCATCAGCACCGTGATCGGCTCGGTGCTGACGCTGACCAGCGTGCTGAACTTCGCCGACGCGGTGCTGTTCGCGCTGGCCCTGTTCAACATCATCGGCCTGTACCTGCTGCTGCCGGTGGTGAAGCGGGAGCTCAAGAGCTTCCGCGAGAAGCTGCGCACCGGCGAGGTCGCCCCGGTCGAGCGGGAGGAAGCGGAGAAGATCGGCTGACGTCCGCCGCCCGACGACACGAGGGGCCGTCCGCCGTGGTGGCGGACGGCCCCTCTCGTGGTGGGTGGTGCGTCAGTCCTGCTGGACGGCCTGGATGTCGATGTCGACCCGCAGCGTCGTGCCGATCGCGGCGATGCCGGTGCGCAGCGCCTGGTTGAACGTCATCGCGAAGTCCTCCCGCCGCAACTCGGTGGTCGCCGAGGCGGAGGCGCGGGAACCGCCCCACGGGTCCGGGCCGACGCCCGCGTAGTGCGTGTCCAGCACCACCGGCTTGGTCACGCCGCACAGCGTGAGGTCCCCGGTGAGCTCCCAGCGCTCGCCGCCGGCGGGCCGCAGCCCGGTGCCGGTGAAGGTGATCTCCGGGTACCGCTCGACGTCGAGGAAGTCAGCGTGGCGCAGGTGCGCGTCGCGCTGCGCGTTGGCGGTGTCGACGCTGGCCGCGTCGATCCGCACCGACACGCCCGTCGTCTCGATCGGGTCGCCGATCGACACGTCGCCGCTGAACTCGGTGAACCGCCCGTGGATGCTGGTGATGCCGAGGTGGCGGGCGCTGACCCGGATCGACGAGTGCACCGGGTCGATCTCCCACCGCCCCGGCGCGGGCGGTTCGGTGCCCCCGGCCCGGCGCAGTTCGAGCACGCCGAGCGCGGCGTCCTGCCCGCCGCGCACCAGCGCGGTGCGGGCGACGGGTTCGTAGCCGAGCGTGGAGACGATCGCGGTGTAGGAGCCGGGCGCGATCCCGGTGGCGACGGCCACGCCGTCCTCCCCGCTCTGCGCCCGCGCCGCCTGCGCGCCGCCGCCGTCGATGAGCGTCAGCGCCGCTCCCGGCACCGGCCAGCCGTCCCCGGTGCGCACGGTCGCCGTCACGGCGCCCACGTCGCTGTTGCCGTCCTGGACCACGGTCATGCTCAGTACCCCAACTCGACGTCGTGCGTGGTGCGCTGCCCGTCGAGCCGCAGCGGCGTCGCGACCGGCGGGTAGCCGGTGGCGATGACCGTGTAGTCGCCGTCGGGCAGGTCGGTGAACGCGTAGGTGCCGTCGGCGTCGGTCGTGACCGCCGTGACGACCTCGCCGCTCGCGTCGAGCAGCGTGACCCGCGCGTCCGGCACCGGGTGGCCGAGGTTCGCCGAGCGCACGACGCCGGTCAGCGCCGCACCGGTCCGCAGCGCCACGTCGAGCGCGGTGGATTCGCCGTCGGCGACGACCACGGGGGTCGCGACGGGGCGGAACCCTTCGGCGGTCGCGGTCAGCGCGTAGGAGCCGCCGACGAGGTCGGTGAACGCGTACCGCCCGTCCTCACCGGTGGCGTTGGAGCCCACGACCTCACCGCGCAGGTCGGTGAGCACCACGGTGGCGCCGCCGATCTCGCGGTCACCGCAGCGCACGACGCCCGCGACTCCGCCGGAGCCGAACATCCGCACGTCGTGGCGCACCGGCCGGTCGCCGACCACGACCATCGAGGCGGTCGGCTGGTAGGTGCCCGCCGCGGCGATGAGCACGTAGGTGCCGCCGCGGGCGAGGTCGAGCCGGTAGCCGCCGTCGTGGTCGGTGCGGGCTCGTTCGACCTGCCTGCCGAGCGAGTCGGTGAGCGTCAGCACCACCCCGGCGACGGGATTGCCCGAGGAGTCCTGCGCCGAGCCGTGCACGAACAGTCCGCTGCCGTCGGCGCCGCCGTCGGCGAGGTCGCCGGCCAGGTGGCGTCCCGCGGAGCCGTGGCCGTTCGACGCGGGCGTCGTTGACCAGGGGCGGGAGTGGTTGCCCACAGAGTTGTCCACAGGCTCGCCGAAGTGTGGGGCGCCCGCGTGCGGCACCCCCGCAAGCTGCGCGGAACCACTCTGGCGAGTGAGCGTCGCGGTCTGCTGCCCGACCGAGTTGTCCACAGGAAGCGGTTGGTTGTCCACAGTTTCGGCCAGCACTTCGTCCTGGGATTCGATGGTCCTGCGCAGCGGGACCTCCTTGATGAACACCACGGCCAGCAAGGTGATCACCGAGATGCAGGCGGAGACGAAGAAGATGTCCCCGATGGCGTCGCCGTAGGCGGCGCGCACGACCTCCTGCATCGGGCCGGGCAGCGCGCCGACGTCCAGCGAACCGCTGCCGCCGCCCGTCCCGGTGGGCACGCCCATCTTGGCGAGGCCCTCGTTGACGTAGTCGGTGACCCGCGCGGCCAGCACCGCGCCGAGCACGGACACGCCCGCCGAGCCGCCCAACGTGCGGAAGAACGTGACGACCGAGGTCACCGAACCGACGTTCTTGCCGGTGGTGACGTTCTGCACGGTCAGCACCAGGTTCTGCATCAGCGAACCGACGCCGATGCCCATCATCGCCAGGTACACGCCGACGAGCACCAGGTTCGTCGTGTGGTCCATGGTCGCGAGCAGACCCATGCCCGCCACCAGCACGATGGAGCCGAAGATCAGGAACGGCTTCACCTTGCCGCTGCCGCGGGAGATGATCTGCCCGGAGATGGTGGAGGACAGGAACAACCCCAGCACCATCGGCAGCGTCATCAGCCCGGCGTGGGTCGGGCTGAAGCTGCGGGCGATCTGGAAGTACTGCCCGAGGAACACCGACCCGCCGAACATGGCGGTGCCGACCGCGATGGTGCCGATGGTCGCCAGCGTCACCGTGGGGTTGCGGAACATGCTCAGCGGCACGATCGGTTCGGGGAACTTCGACTCGATGATCACCGCGATGATCAGCGCGAGCACCCCGCCGCCGACGTAGGCCGCGGTCTCCGGCGAGGCCCAGGGGAACTGCTTGCCCGCCAGCGAGACCCACACCAGCAGCAGGCTCACCCCGCCGACCAGGAACAGCGCGCCGAACCAGTCGATGCGCACCGGCCGCTTGATCACCGGGAGCTTCAGCGTGCGGCCGAGCACGATGAACGCGATCACCGCGATCGGCACGGTCACCCAGAAGCACCAGCGCCAGCCGAGCCAGGAGGTGTCCACGATGAGCCCGCCGACCAGCGGACCGCTGACGGTGGCCACCGCGAAGGTCGCGCCGATGTAGCCGCTGTAGCGACCGCGCTCACGCGGCGAGACCATGGCGGCGATCACGACCTGGATCAGCGCCTGCAACCCGCCCATGCCGATGCCCTGCACGGCGCGGAACCCGATGAGCTGCGGCATCGTCTGCGCGAAGCCGCCCAGCACCGAGCCGACGGTGAACACGGTGATCGCGATCTGGTACAGCATCTTCTTGCTGAACAGGTCGGAGAGCTTGCCCCAGATCGGGGTGGAGGCCGTGGAGGTCAGCAGCATCGCCGTGACCACCCAGGTGTACTGGCTCTGGCTGCCGCCGAGGTCGGCGAGGATGCGCGGCAGCGCGTTGGACACGATGGTCGAGCTCAGGATGGCGACCAGCAGCGCCAGCATGAGCCCGGACATGGCCTCCAGGATCTGGCGATGCGTCATCGGCGAGTCGGAGGCGACCTGGTGGCGACCGCCGTCCTGTCCTGCGTCGGAGCGGCCGAGCGAGCGGCCGGTCGATGCTGAGCTCGCCGGCGCGGCTTCGCCGATCGTCGAGCGGGTCATCGAATTCCTTTCTGCGACGACGCAGCGGAGCGTCGGTCATCGGCGGGCACCGGCCGGGCGACGGCCAGGTGCGAAGTGTCGGCGTGCGGCGCCTGGTGCTCGGGCAGCACCGCGCGACGGATGTCAGCGGCGGCGACGTCGAGCAGTTCGGCCAGGTCGCGCACTTTCGTCTCGTCCCAGTCGCGCAGCGCGTCGCTGAGCCACTCGGCACGGTGTTGTTCGATGCGGGCCAGCGCCTGCTCGCCTTCCTCGGTGGCGCGCAGCAGTGAGACCCGGCGGTCCTGGGGGTCGGCGCGACGGCTGATCAGCCCGGCTTGTTCGAGCTGGGAGACCTGCCTGCTGACCACGGAGGCGTCCACGACGCGGTGCGCCGCGAGGTCGGAGGCTCGTGACTCCCCGCAGTGCACGAGCTCGCCGAGCAGTCCGGTCGCCGCGTAGGGCAGATCGGTCTGGGCGTGTTGGTTGAGGGTCTGCACCGCGACCTGCTTGAGGCCCATCAGCGCACCGAGGGGCCGCAGCAGTTCGCTGCACGTCTCCGGTGTCGGTCCCACGAGCCACTCCTTTAGTTGCTGCACGCAACTATAATTATGTTAGTTGCAGAAGGCAACTTACTGGGGAGTGGCGCGCGCCACCGCGGCCGGCGGGGAGAACCAGGCGCCCGCCGCTCGCGCACGGGCCGACCGAACGGTGTGGCGCGGACCGCCCCGAAGGCACCCGGCCGCGGCGGAATCGACGTCGCCGCGCTCAGAACATCCGGTTGAGCTGGGCCAGCAGGCGGGAGAGGTCTTGGAGGTCCGTGGTGGACCAGTGCGCGAACTCGCCGTGCATGTGCTTGCGCCGCTGCTTGCGGACCTGGGCCAGCCGCGAACGTCCGGACGCGGACAGCTGGATGCGCCGGGCCCGGCCGTCGTCCGGGTCCGGCACGCGCTCCAGCAGGTCCAGCTCGACGAGCGTCGCGATCTGCCTGCTCACCGTCGACTTGTCCAGGCCGGTGCGGTCGGCGACGTCCATGCCGCGCAGCGAGCCCGCGTCGTCGACCATCAGCAGCAGGCTGTAGGAGGCCGGGTCGAGGTCGGGGTGCACCTGCGAGGCCACCGTCATCGAGAAGTTGCGGGCGCGCCGGAACATCATCACCAGTTCGCGTTCGACCGCTTCGGCCGCGCCTCGCCGTTCCCGGTCCTGCGTCCTGCCGGAGCTCGTGGCCGGACCGTCCGCCGGCGCCTCGATCCGCTCGATCACGGCACTCTCCGCCCGCCGTCGGTGCATGTGGCGCGATGCTTCCCGCGCCCCACCAGTGTCCCTAGGGCTCGGTGCCCCGTTCCCCAGGGGTGGGCCTCCCGGCGCGGAGCACTCGCCGCGGGGTCACTTCGAGACGAAGTAGTGCCCGGCTTTGCGCTGCGGGTCGTCCGTGCCCCAGCTGCGCTTGCGCAGCACCGGGACCATCCGCGGGATGTGCTTGCGGCAGTGGATGTAGGCCTCTTCGACCTCGACGACCACCCAGCGCTCGGGAGTCCGGCCGCGGTCGAACTCCACGGGCAGGTCGGGGTGCAGTTCGCGCAGCTCGGCGTCTTCGACGATCCGCGCGGCGCCGTTGACGTGCAGTCCGATCAGGTCCTCGGCGAAGTCGACCATGAGGATGCCGATGTGCGGGTTCTCGCTGATGTTGCCGAGGCTCGCGAGCACGCCGTTGCCGCGGTACTCGGGGTAGGCGAGGTGGCGGTCGTCGAGGACCTCGATGAAGCCGGGCGGTCCGGCGCGGAGGCTGGAGTCGCACTCCCCGTGCCCGTCGGCGGTGGCCACGAACGCCATCTCCATGCGGCCGATGAACTCGCGCATCCGGTCGTTGAGGTGGTCGAGGACCTGGTCGTCGTAGAAGCGCCGGGCCCGCTTCTCGGTCCCGTAGGCGTTCTGCAGCAGGTGCTCGCCCGCGGATCCGGGCAGGTCGGCCGCGTCCCGCTCATCGGCGTCCGGGCCGGGGTGGCTCGGCTCGCGCCGGAACGCGTCGTCCGCGCCGGCTCCGGCGGAGTCCGCAGCGGCATAGGCGGTGTCAGTTTCGGGGCGCACGCGCACACAGTGTCATGCGCACCGTGAGATCCACACCATCAGATGCAGGTTTCCCCGCTACATATCCAGGATGATCGACCGGGAGTAGTCGAAACGCCCGCAAAAGTGGCATCAATAGTGTGAAAGCACGACGAGGCGTTATGGTCCTGCACGTCGGGGGACATCAAATGCCAGCAGCAGTGTGCACCTGACCGGATGCCACCCGACTTCGTGGAGACCACGACCGAACCATGTCAGCGAACGCCGTACTGAGCCCAGGGCCCCGCCCGAACCGGCCGACGCCGGAACGCGCGAGCCAGATGGTCCACTTGATCCGGGAAAGCTGGGCGGGTGTCGAGGCGCGCTCCGACGAGGTGGCCCGGTTCTTCTACGCGATGCTGTTCAGCATCGCGCCGAACACCCGCGAGCTGTTCGCCGCCAACATGGAATCCCAGCGCGACCGGCTGATGCGGGCGCTGGTGCACATCATCCAGATGATCGACCGCCCCGACGACCTGCTGCCCTTCCTGCACCAGCTCGGCCGGGACCACCGCAAGTTCGGCGTGGTCTCGGCGCACTACGAGGCGGTGGGCACCGCGCTGCTCGCGGCGATCAAGAAGCACTCCGGCACGCACTGGACCCAGCAGGTCGAACGGGCCTGGGCCGAGGCGTACACCGTGCTGGCCACCGCGATGATCAGCGCGGCCAACGAGGACAACGGGCCCGCCTGGTACGACGGCGAGGTCATCGGCCACACCCGGCTGACCCGCGACCTGGCGGTGATCCGGGTGCAGACCGACTACCCGGTGCCTTACCACCCCGGGCAGTACGTCAGCGTCGAAGTGCCCCAGCGCCCGCGGCTGTGGCGCTACCTGACCCCCGCGAACCAGCCGGGCGACGACGGCGTCCTGGAGTTCCACGTCCGCACTGTGGACGGCGGCTGGGTCAGCCGCGCGCTGGTCGGGCACGCCCAGCGCGGCGACCGGTGGCGCATCGGCTCACCGATGGGGCAGTTGCACGTGGACCGCGAGAACGAGCGGGACGTGCTGATGATCGCCGGGGGCACCGGGCTCGCGCCGATGCGGTCGATCGTCGAGGACTTGGCGCAGTACGGCGAGAACCCGCAGGTCCGGCTGTACTACGGGGGCCGCACCCGCGAGGACCTCTACGACCTGGCGAACCTGCAGCGGGTGGCGATGACCAATCCGTGGTTCACGGTGACCCCGGTGCTGGAGGACGACCAGGCCGCCACCGGCGCCGAGCAGGGCACGCTCGCCGAAGCGGTGGCCCGCCACGACTGGTCCCGGCACGAGGTGCTCATCAGCGGCTCGCCCGCGATGGTCCGGGCCACGGTCTCGAAACTGCTGGTCACGGGGGTTCCGCTGGACCAGATCCACTACGACCCGTTCGCGCTGGACTGACGAGCGCCCCGCCGTCGCTCGGGCGAGCACGGCGGGGCGCTGTTCGTCAGCGGCGGCGGGAGTCCGGCTTCCAGACGACCAGGGCCGTTTCCTGGTGCACCGGCACCAGGTCCCGGCGGTACGAGGCGTGGACCCGGGCCGCGGTCTGCTCGACCGACGCGTAGGCGGCGGTGAGTTCGTCCATCAGGCCCTGCACCTTGTCGCGCAGCGCGTCGACCTCGTTCTCCAGCTCGATGATGCGCTTGATCCCGGCGAGGTTGACGCCTTCCTCCTGGGACAGCCGTTGCACTTCGCGCAGCAGCGCGATGTCCCGCGCCGAGTAGCGCCGCCCGCCCGCCGGGGTGCGGCCCGGTGAGACCAGGCCGAGCCGGTCGTAGCTGCGCAGCGTCTGGGCGTGCAACCCGGAGAGCTCCGCGGCCACGGAGATCACGAACACCGGTGAGTCCTCGTTGGCCCCTGGTGGGAAACCGATCGTCACGTTCAGCCGAGCGCTGCGTGGACCGTCACCCATGCCTACCTCCCGAGCAGCTCGTCCCACTCCGCACGCGGATCGTGCTCCGCCGTGGCCTCCGCGTAGGACCGCAGCGCCTCGGCCGCCGAATCGTCCAAAGTGGACGGAACGACGACCTGCAGGGTGACCAGCAGGTCACCGCTGCCGGTCTTCCGGCCCACGCCCTTGCCACGCACCCGCAGCGTCCGCCCGCTGGCGGTACCGGGCTGCACCTTCAGCGAGACCTTCCCGTCGAGGGTCGGCACGGTCAAAGTAGTGCCCAGCGCCAGCTCGGGGAAGGTCACCGGAACGGTCACCGTGAGATCATCACCGGATCGTCCGAACACCCGGTGCGCGTTGACGTGCACGACCACAAAAAGGTCGCCGCCCGCCGCGCCGTTGCGCCCCGGCTCACCCTGACCGGCCAGCCTGATGCGCTGCCCGTCGTTGACGCCGGCCGGGATGCGCACGGTCAACGTGCGGGACCGGGTGGCGACGCCCTCGCCCCGGCAGTCCGGGCACGGGTCGTCGATGATCTGCCCCTTGCCGCGGCAGTCCGGGCAGGGCTCGCTGAACGCGAACGCCCCCTGGTTGCGGGTCACCAGACCCGCGCCGGAGCAGGTGCTGCAGGTGCGCGGCCGGGTACCGGCCTTCGCTCCCGAGCCGTGGCAGGTCAGGCAGGTGGCCGGGCTGGACAGCCGCAGCGGCACCGTCGCGCCGCGCACCGCCTCGGCGAAGTCGATGCGGACCTCGGTCTCGACGTCCGCGCCGCGCTGCGGCCTGCTCGCGGTGGACCCGCCACCGCGGCGGCCCGCGCCGCCACCGCCGAACAACCCGCCGAACAGGTCGCCGAGCCCGCCCGCGCCCGCTCCGGCGCCACCGGGCCGAGGCCCGCCGCCGCCGAACAGGTCACCCAGGTCGAACCCGCCCGCGCCACCGGCGCCGGCTCCGGAGCCGAAGCCCCCGAACCCGCCTTGACCGCCGCCGAAGCCGCTGCCGAACAGGCGGCGCGCCTCGTCGTACTGCTTGCGCTTCTCCGGGTCGGACAGCACCCCGTACGCCTCGGAGACGGCTTTGAACTTCGATTCGGCCTTGCTGTTGCCGGGGTTGGCGTCGGGGTGGTTCTCCCGCGCCAGCTTCCGGTAGGCCTTCTTGATCTCGTCGGTCGTCGCGTCGGACGAAACGCCCAGCTCGCCGTAGAAGTCCTTGTCGAGCCATTCCCTGGCACTCACCGGGCGCCCCTCCTCTCACTTCGCTGCCGTCCCGCACCGGCGTGCGGTGCGGGTGCGGACCCGACCCCGCCCGGCCATGACCGGGCGAGGCCACGCGGAACGCGACCTCCCGTGCTGGTGACGTCGCGTTCCGCCGAGCGGGGTCGTGGTCTCACTGTGCCGCGTCCTCGCCGGTCTCGGCACCGCTCTCCGGCGGTGCCGCGGCTTCGGGTTCGTGGTCGGTGACCGCGACCATCGCCGGCCGCAGCACCCGGTCGCCGAACCGGTAGCCGCGACGCATGACGGTCGTGACGGTCGGCCCCGAGACCTCCGGAGAGGTCGTGTGCTGGACCGCCTCGTGCACCGACGGGTCGAACTCGTCGCCTTCCCGGCCGAACGACTCCAAGCCCGCGTTGGTCAGCGAACCCGTCAGCTTGTCGGCCACCGACTTGAACGCGCCGGTGAGGTCGCCGTGCGACTCGGCGCGCTCCAGGTCGTCGAGCACGGTGAGCAGGTCACCGGCGACCGACGCCTTGGCGGCGCTGACCACCGACTCCCGATCGCGCTCGACGCGCCTGCGGTAGTTGGCGTACTCGGCCGTGACCCGCTTGAGGTCCTCGGTGAGTTCGTCGACCTGCTTGCGCAGGCCCGAATCCGCACCGTCGGCGTCGGCTTCCTCCGGCGCGCCCTCGACGGACGTGCCTTCGGCGACCTTGGCCAGTTCCTCGTCCAGCGTGCCGGACATGCTCTCTGCCACCTGCCCCTGCTCGGTGGCGGCCCGGGGTTCACCGGTCTGCGGATCGATCCGCCTGCGGTCCCGGACCACCACCGGCTCCTGCTCGCCGTCCTGCGGCGACTGCTGCCGGTCGGAGTTGCCTGAGCTCTCGGAGGTCACTTCTTCTTCTTTTCGTCCTCGTCGTCCACGATCTCGGCGTCGACCACGTCGTCGGCTCCACCGCTGGTGGCACCGGCTCCGGCGGTCGCGCCCGCGTCACCGGCGGCACCCGCGGCACCGGCGGCGCCCGCGGCCTCCGCACCGGCGTCGGCGTAGAGGGCCTGGCCCAGCGCCTGCGACTCGGTGGCGAGCTTCTCCACCGCGGCCTTGATGGCGGCGACGTCCTCGCCCTTGAGCGATTCCTTGACCTCGTCGACGGCCGACTTGACCTTGGTCTTGGTCTCCTCGGGCAGCTGCTCGTCGTTGTCGGTCAGGACCTTCTCGGTCTGGTAGACGAGCGTCTCGGCCTGGTTGCGGGACTCGGCCTCTTCGCGGCGCTGCTTGTCCTCGTCAGCGTGGGCTTCGGCGTCGGAGACCATCCGGTCGATGTCCTCCTTCGGCAGCGCGGAGCCGCCGGTGATGGTCATCGACTGCTCCTTGCCGGTGCCGAGGTCCTTCGCGTTGACGTGCACGATGCCGTTGGCGTCGATGTCGAAGGACACCTCGATCTGCGGCACCCCGCGCGGCGACGGCGGCAGGCCGGTCAGCTCGAACATGCCGAGCTTCTTGTTGTGCGCCGCGATCTCGCGCTCGCCCTGGAAGACCTGGATCTGCACGGACGGCTGGTTGTCGTCGGCCGTCGTGAAGGTCTCGGAGCGCTTCGTCGGGATCGTGGTGTTGCGCTCGATCAGCTTGGTCATGATGCCGCCCTTGGTCTCGATGCCGAGGGACAGCGGGGTGACGTCCAGCAGCAGGACGTCCTTGACCTCACCGCGCAGCACACCGGCCTGCAGGGCGGCGCCGACGGCGACGACCTCGTCCGGGTTCACGCCCTTGTTCGGCTCGCGGCCGTCGGTGAGCTCCTTGACCAGGTCCGTCACGGCGGGCATCCGGGTGGAACCACCGACGAGCACGACGTGGTCGACGTCGGCGATCTTCACGCCCGCGTCGCGCACCACGGCCTCGAACGGCTTGCGGGTGCGCTCCAGCAGGTCGGAGGTGATCCGCTGGAACTCCGCACGGGACAGCGTCTCGTCGAGGAACATCGGGTTCTTCTCGGAGTCCACCGTGATGTACGGCAGGTTGATGTTGGCCGTGGAGGAGCTGGAGAGCTCGATCTTGGCCTTCTCCGCGGCTTCCTTGATCCGCTGCAAGGCCATCTTGTCCTTGGTCAGATCGATGCCGTTGGAGTTCTTGAACTTGTCGACCAGCCAGTCGACGATGCGCTCGTCCCAGTCGTCACCACCG
The DNA here is from genome assembly GCF_053592695.1 of Saccharopolyspora sp. NPDC002578. Classification (NCBI taxonomy): domain Bacteria; kingdom Bacillati; phylum Actinomycetota; class Actinomycetes; order Pseudonocardiales; family Pseudonocardiaceae; genus Saccharopolyspora; species Saccharopolyspora sp. NPDC002578. The sequence continues at coordinate 19,650 of NZ_JBSFWJ010000081.1, forward strand.
AGGTGGTTGTCGCCGCTGGTGGCGCGGACCTCGACGACGCCTTCGCCGATCTCCAGCAGGGACACGTCGAACGTGCCGCCACCGAGGTCGAAGACCAGGATCGTCTGTTCCTTCTCGCCCTTGTCCAGGCCGTAGGCCAGCGCGGCGGCCGTCGGCTCGTTGACGATGCGCAGCACGTTGAGCCCGGCGATCTGGCCGGCCTCCTTGGTGGCCTGCCGCTGGGCGTCCTCGAAGTAGGCCGGGACGGTGATCACGGCGTCGGTGACGTCGTCGCCCAGGTAGGCCTCGGCGTCGCGCTTGAGCTTCATCAGCACTCGCGCGCTGATCTCCTGCGGCGTGTACGCCTTGTCGTCGATGGACGTCTTCCAGTCGGTGCCCATGTGGCGCTTGACCGACCGGATGGTGCGGTCGACGTTCGTCACCGCCTGGTTCTTCGCCGGCTGCCCGGTGAGGATCTCGCCGTTCTTCGCGAAGGCGACGATGGACGGCGTCGTCCGCGAGCCCTCGGAGTTGGCGATGACCGTCGATTCACCGCCTTCGAGGACGGAAACGACGGAGTTGGTCGTCCCCAGGTCGATACCGACCGCTCGCGACATGGATGGTTCCTCCTGCTCCTTGCTCATGCGCCCAGGACCCGATAGTCCGTTGAGCCTTGCCGACTCAAGTTTTACCGGCACCCATCGGCAGCCGTCAAACCGGGTTGAGCGCGAGTCGCTCAATGTTTCTGCCTGGACAACGGCTGAGCTGCACGGGAAGTTCCCGAGAAGCGGGATCGATCGATCGGACGCGCACGGCGCGACCGCCGAGCGCCCCGAACGGAAACGGACGAAACCGGCAGGCTCAGTGGCCGACCTCGATGGAGCCGGTGCCGGTGCTCAGCTCCAGCAGCCGCGGCGAGTTCGGGTCGGTGTCCACGTCGACGTCGCGCGACCCGGTCCCGGTGTCGGCGGTGACCCGGTACGCCTCGTCCGGCACGTCCAGCTCGATGCCACCGGTCCCGGTGGTCGCCCGCACGACGCGGGGCCCGGTCAGCTCCAGGTCGATCGTCCCGGTGTCGGCGCCCACCACGATGCTGCCACCGCCCAGGCGCTCGCCGTCGATCCCACCGCTGCCGGTCGTCACGTCCACGTCGCCGTCGAGGTCGCGCAGCTCGATCCCGCCGGAGGAACCGCGCACCCGCACCGGCCCGCTCACCTCCGAGATCGCCACCGACCCGGCGGCGGTCTCGACGTCCACCGATTCCATCCCGGCGACCTCGAGCGATCCCGCGTCACCGGCGCCCGTCACGGGCACCGGAGCGGGCAGCACGACCTCGTAGTCGATCGAGCAGCCGGAACCGCAGCCGGACAGCACGAGCGCGCCGTCCTCGACCCGGTGGCTGCGGTCGTCGTCGCCGCCCAACCAGTTGCGCGCCCGTTCCCGCACCTCGGCCCGAGCGCCGGGTTCGTGCCGGATGCGCACCTCGCCGCTCGACTCGGCGAGCCGCACCTCGGTGATGCCGGGCAGCGCGGTGACGACCTCCCGGCCCCCCTGATCGCCCCAGCCCCGGCTCACGGCCGTGCCCGCCACCAGCAGGCAGGCCGCACCGGCCACCGCGAGACCCGTCCGCACCATGCTCGTTCCCCCTAGTTGGACTGCGCCTCCGCACGGTAGCGGCCGCGATCACCGTCCGGCACCGAGATGGCCGCGATCCTGGTCAGCCCGTGACCTCGCCGACCTCCCGCAGGTACGACAGGGGCTGCAGCAGGAAGTGCAGCGCGGGCTCGAAGTCCGCCGCGACCGGGGGCTCGTCGGCGATGAGGGCCTGCATCAGCAGTCCGTCGATCGCGGCGAACAACGCCTTGACCACGCCCGCGTCGGCGCCGCGCCCCTCGTTGATCTCGCCCGTCGCGACCTCGATCCACCGGCGCGCGGCGGGGCGCAGCGCGGGCCTGCGGGCGGCGAGCAGGTACAGCTCGTACTCCGCGATGGTGCGGCCGCGCCGTTCGTTGATCATGATCGCCAGGTTCTCGGCGATGGTGCGCGCCCACGCCCGCCCGTCCTCCGGGGTGTCCTCGCGCATCCGGGCGACGTCCGCGATGAGCAGCTCCACGCTCTCCAGCAGCGTCGCCACCAGCAGGTCGTCGATCCCGGCGAAGTAGTAGGCGATCGACGCGGGCGGCACCTCGGCCTCCCGGGCTATCGCGCGGTGGCTGACCCCGGCCACCCCGTCGCGCTCCACGACGCGGGCGGTGGCGTCGAGGATGGCGCGGCGGCGCCGCTCACCCTTCGCGAGGCGCCCGTCGGCGGGTTCCGCGGTCAATGCGCACCGCCCATTTCGAGCGTCACGACACCGCCGATGATCAGCGCGAGGCCGCCGAGCTGCACGGCGGTGATGCTCTCGCCGAGGAACGCCGCACCGATGAGCGCGATGAGCGCGACGCCCGCGCCGGACCAGATCGCGTAGACGACGCCGACCGGCAGGCCCATCTTGAGCACGATCCCGAGCGCGGCGAACGCGGCGCCGTAGCCGAGCACGACCAGCACCGACGGCAGCGGCTTGCTGAACCCTTCGGAGAGCTTCAGCGACACGGTGCCCACCACTTCGGAGCAGATGGCCAACACCAGCATCAGGTACGCCACCTGAACCTCCTCGCGAGAAACCTGAACGTGTGTCCTAGTTGTTGTCCCAGGATACGTGAGTTCCACGCGCTTGCGGCAAGACCGTTCAGCGTCCGAGCTCACCCCGTCCGGAGCCCTCCAGGCCGTCGGGGTCCTCGTCCTCATCGGCGTCGTCGGAGTCGCCGAACAGCGCCTGGGAGGCGAGCACCACGCCCCAGATCCCCATCGGGAAGATCGGGAAGAAGAAGATCGGCGCGCCGGTCGCCAACGAGATCACCAGCCAGATCCCGACCAGCAGGAACGAGACCTGGGCCCATTCCCGCCACTGCTTCTCCATCCCGCGCCAGCGGGACCGCTCGGCAGGAGCCCGCTCGGGCTCGACCACCGGAGCGGGCGCGGCGGCAGGCAGGTCGGCGGTCAGCGGCACCAGATCGGCCTGCGTGACGGCCCCGTAGGCGTCCCGGACCCGCTCGTCGTACTCGGCGAGCCCGAGCCGGCCTTCGTCGAACGCCGCCCGCAGCAGCTCGGCCACCCGCTCGCGGTCGGCGTCGGAAGCCCGCACCACCGGGCGCTCGGCGTCATCCATCTCTTCCCCCTGTGCTCGATGAGGTCGCGACCGGCCTGCCGCCGACTCCACGAGAGAACTCCGAGAATACGCGGAGAATCCGCCTCCGGAGGGCTCGTCGATCAACCCTCAACCGAGCCCGAACACGCCGAGGTAGTACTTCACCCCGCGGCTCGCGAGCACGAACCCGACGATCCCGAGCAGCCAGAGCCACGTGTCGTCCTTCTTCTCCGCCCGCTTGTCCAGCCACCGCCGCATCCGCGGGCGCAGCGCACCTTCGAACCTCCCGAAACCGACCATGAGCAGCAGCGGCGGCAGCACGAAGATCGCGACGTAGCTCGCCAGCAGCGGCAGCGCGACCAGCGCGTCCGAGGTGAAACCGCGCAGGATGCCCAGCGCCCCGAGGTAGGGCAGCGCGGTGCTGAACTCGGCGATCGTGATGGTCACGCCGACCCCGAAGACCACGCCCAGCGGCAGGTGCTCGGGAATCTTCGGCAGCCGCGGTCCGCGCTTGGCCGATTCCGGCGGGAACAGCGCGTAGAGCAGCATCGCCGAACCGCCGAGCGCGGCCAGCGCGTACCCGACTCGTTCGGCGACCGCGGAGTCGGCGATGCGCAGGAATCCGTCCAGCCCGAAGTAGATCAACACCCCGAGCAGGAGGTAAGTGGTGAAAATCGCACCGACGTAGGTCAGCACCCGAGTCCGGAATGGACCGCCCCGCAGCAGCAGGAACAAGGTGACCGCCAACGCGGACGGGTTGAGCGCGTCCAGCAGGGACAACCCGTAGAACCCCAGTAATGACGACATGCCCGCCCCCAGGCTCGGAACCAGAAACCTGGGCGATCGTACAACAGAAAGTGGGGCGAGTGGCCAACTAGTTTTTCCGGTAGCCGTTGCGCAGAATCACCCCCTGTTCCCACCACGGCGTAGCCCCGCTGGTTACCGGCTAGTAATAAGGCGTACGCTCCTCAAACGGACAACCCCCGAACATGGAGGCCGCGAGCATGGGTGCTCTGCAGCTGGTCCTGGGCCTGATCTGCCTGGCCGTCACGGCCGTCGCGGTGGTCATGGTCACCAAGACCGTGCGGCGGATGATCTCGTCCATCCGTCTCGGACAACCCGACCCGACCAGGCGTGGCCCCTTCGGGGCGCGGTTCGGGAACATGCTCA
>NZ_JBSFWJ010000082.1:0-23762 GCF_053592695.1 Saccharopolyspora sp. NPDC002578
CGAAGGCGCCCCCGCCGTGGCCGTCCCGTTCGGCGAAGAGACCACCATCGAAGACGGGCGGCTGCTGGTGGCCACGAGGGAAAAAGCTGTCCTCGCGAGGAAGCCGCTGAGAACCCGCCGGTGGGCGGCTTTTCGACGTGGGCTATTCGCTTCGCGAATACAGGCACGGCCTTCGGCCGCAAGGCAGGCGTGCTTCGCCGCCCAAGGCACGGCTTCGCCGCACGGCACGGCACGGCCTTCGGCCGCGAGGCAGGCGTGGCTTTGCCCGCCCGAGGCACGGCTTCGCCGCGATGCGCGGGACTGTGGTCGGGGGCGGGCAGGTGTGGGTTCGTTGATCTTGGGTTCGCGGGCTGGTCGGTTCAAGGCTCGTGGTGGCGTTCGTGGGGCAGGTCGTGCGTCTGCTGTGCCGGGGGTGCGATTCCGCCTGGTGGAGTAGTCGAAAACTCTGGCTACCCGCGAGTAATGACGGCTAACGTGTCCGCATGGCTTCCAGCAACGGTGCTCAAGGTCAACGAGGGCCCCACCACTACGACGTCGTTGTGATCGGTTCCGGCTTCGGCGGGAGCGTCGCCGCGCTGCGGCTCACGGAGAAGGGCTACCGGGTGGCCGTGCTGGAGGCCGGGCGGCGCTTCAGCGACGACGAGTTCGCGAAGACCTCCTGGGACCTGCGCCGGTTCCTGTGGGCGCCGCAGATCGGCTGCTACGGCATCCAGCGCATCCACCTGCTGCGGGACTGCCTGATCCTGGCCGGCTCCGGGGTCGGCGGCGGCTCGCTGGTCTACGCGAACACGCTCTACCGGCCGCTGAAGCCGTTCTACAACGACTCGCAGTGGGCGCACATCACCGACTGGGAGTCCGAGCTCTCCCCGCACTACGACCAGGCCAGCCGAATGCTCGGCGTGGTCACGAACCCGACGACCACGCCGTCGGACGTGGTGATGAAGCAGGTCGCCACCGACATGGGCGTCGGCGGCAGCTACCACCCGACCCCGGTGGGCGTGCACTTCGGCAAGCCGGGGGAGACGGTCGCCGACCCGTACTTCGGCGGCGCCGGACCCTCCCGGACCGGCTGCACCGAATGCGGCGCCTGCATGACCGGCTGCCGGGTCGGGGCGAAGAACACCCTGGTCAAGAACTACCTGCACCTCGCGGAGGCCGGTGGCGCCGAGGTGTTCCCGATGACCACCGTGCACCGGCTCGCCGAAGGCGGCGACGGGCGCTGGCGGATCGGGACCCGGCGCACCGGGGCGAAGACCGCCTTCGGCAGCTCGGTGTTCACCGCCGACCAGGTCGTCGTCGCCGCCGGGACCTGGGGCACCCAGAACCTGCTGCACCGAGCGCGGGACCGCGGCGACCTGCCGCGGCTGTCGGCGAAGCTGGGTGAGCTGACTCGCACGAACTCCGAGGCGATCATCGGGGCGCAGGTGCCGCAGGTCGGCGAGCAGAACTACTCCAGCGGGGTCGCGATCACCTCGTCGTTCCACCCCGACGAGGACACCCACATCGAACCCGTCCGCTACGGCAAGGGCAGCAACGCGATGGGCCTGCTGCAGACCTTCCCCACCAAGGGCGGCCAGCCCGATCCGCGCTGGAAGCAGTGGCTGCGGTTCGTGCGCAACGACCCGGTGAAGGCGCTGAAGATGGCGATCGTGCGCAACTGGAGCGAGCGCACGATCATCCTGCTGGTGATGCAGAGCCTGGACAACTCGCTGATCACCCGCGTCAAGCGCGGCCTGTTCGGCTCCCGGCTCACCTCCCGGCAAGGGCACGGGGCGCCCAACCCCAGCTTCATCCCCGCAGGCGAGGAAGCCAACGAGCGGGTCGCCGAGAAGATCGGCGGGATCGCGGGCGGCACCTGGGGCGAACTGGTCGACATGCCGATGACCGCGCACTTCATCGGCGGCTGCGCCATCGGGGAGGACGCCGAGCACGGGGTCGTCGACCCGTACCACCGGGCGTTCGGGCACCCCACGCTGTCGATCGTGGACGGCTCGGCGATCACCGCGAACCTCGGGGTCAACCCGTCGCTGACGATCACCGCGCAGGCGGAGCGGGCGTTCTCGATGTGGCCGAACAAGGGCGAGCCGGACCGGCGCGCCGCGCAGGCCGACGGCTACCGGCGGATGGAGCCGGTCGCCCCGAAGAGCCCGGCGGTGCCCGCCGACGCTCCCGCGGCCCTGCGGCTGCCGCTGGTGTGATCGCGGTGGCGGCCGGACGCGTGAGCTCGGCAGGTGGCGGAGCCGCTGGCCGGGTGGTGCGGGCTAGCTGGGATGATGGGTGCAGCGCACGCATTCGCCTGGAGGTTTCGACGACGTGTCCGGTATCGCCAACAGCCCTGAACAGTCCTCGGCAGCAGGTCCGCCGCGCGAGGGGAAGGGCCCTGTGCTCGTCGTCGACTACGGCGCCCAGTACGCGCAGCTGATCGCCCGCCGCGTCCGCGAGACGCAGATCTACTCCGAGGTCGTGCCGCACGACACTCCCGTCGAGGAGATCGTCCGGCGCGACCCGGCGGCCCTGGTGCTCTCCGGCGGTCCGGCGAGCGTGTACGCCGAGGACGCGCCGCAGGTGGACCCGGCGCTGTTCGACGCGGGGGTGCCGGTGTTCGGCATCTGCTACGGCTTCCAGGCCATGACCGCGGCGCTCGGCGGCACCGTGGAGCACACCGGGACCCGCGAGTACGGGCGCACCGAGCTGGAGATCACCGGTGACGGCGGGACGCTGCACGAGGACCTGCCCGGCCACCACCCGGTGTGGATGAGCCACGGCGACTCCGTCAGCAAGGCGCCCGAGGGCTTCACCGTGACCGCGGGCAGCAAGGACACTCCGGTCGCGGCCTACGAGGACCGGCGGCGCCGGCTCGCGGGCGTGCAGTACCACCCGGAGGTGGCGCACTCCCCGCACGGCCAGGAGGTGCTGCGCCGGTTCCTGCAGGACATCGCGGGCATCAAGCCGCAGTGGACGACGGCGTCGATCGTGGACGACACGGTCGAGGCGATCCGCGTCCAGGTCGGCGACCGGCGGGCCATCTGCGGGTTGTCCGGCGGGGTGGACTCGGCGGTGGCCGGTGCGCTGGTGCAGCGGGCCATCGGCGAGCAGCTCACCTGCGTGTTCGTCGACCACGGGCTGCTGCGCGCGGGCGAGCGGGCGCAGGTGGAGCGGGACTTCGTCGCCGCCACCGGGGTGAAGCTGGTGACGGTGGACGCCGTCGACCAGTTCCTCGACGCGCTGGCCGGGGTCACCGACCCCGAGGAGAAGCGCAAGATCATCGGCCGGGAGTTCATCCGCAGCTTCGAGAAGGCGGCGCGGGACCTGGTCGCCGACGCCGACGGCGACGTGGACTTCCTGGTGCAGGGCACGCTGTACCCGGACGTCGTCGAGTCCGGCGGCGGCACCGGCGCGGCGAACATCAAGAGTCACCACAACGTCGGCGGCCTGCCCGACGACCTGCAGTTCCAGCTGGTGGAGCCGCTGCGGGCGCTGTTCAAGGACGAGGTGCGCCGGGTCGGGCTCGAACTGGGCCTGCCGGAGACGATCGTGCACCGGCAGCCGTTCCCCGGGCCGGGCCTCGGCATCCGGATCATCGGCGAGGTCACCGCGGACCGGCTCACGACGCTGCGCGCGGCCGACGCCATCGCGCGGGAGGAGCTCACCGCGGCCGGGCTGGACCGGGACATCTGGCAGTGCCCGGTGGTGCTGCTCGCCGACGTGCGGTCGGTGGGCGTGCAGGGCGACGGCCGCACCTACGGCCACCCGGTGGTGCTGCGGCCCGTCTCCAGCGAGGACGCGATGACCGCGGACTGGACGCGGCTGCCCTACGACGTGCTGGAGCGCATCTCCACGCGCATCACCAACGAGGTGGCCGAGGTCAACCGGGTCACCCTCGACGTGACGTCGAAGCCGCCGGGCACCATCGAGTGGGAGTGACCCGGCTCCGGAAGTGAGGCGAACGGCCCGCGCGGACATCGCGCGGGCCGTTCTGCGTCCTCGGGTGACATGAGTGAACGGACCGTTCGTCCAAGCAGCTTGGACGAACGGTCCGTTCACTTCAGAAGTTCGGGGGCGTGGCCCGCGGTGCGGCCGGGATCGGACCGGGCACGTACCGGGGCGACGCCTCCACCCGGTTCACGGGCGTCGTGGGCGCGGATCACGACGCACGTGATCGGGAATCACTGTTCGACGCGGACCCAGTCGATCAAGTAGCGGGCATTGCCCGACTTGATCTTGTCGACCGATTCCTGCGGCAGTCCGAAATAGGGTTCGGTCACGCCGTTGACGCCGTTCGGGAACTGTCCGCCGGTGGCGAAGTTCAGAATCATGAACTGCGGGTCGTCGTAGACCCAAGTCCAGCCGTTCTGCTCCATTTCGGCGCGGGTGATCTCGTAGATCTGCTTGTCGTCGACGGAGAAGATGAATCCGTCGGTCGTCCAGTCCACCTTGTAGGTGTGCCAGTCCGCGGGGTCCATGCCCTCGAACTGCTGCTGGCCCGCGATCGGGGTGTCGCCGTGGTACTCGGGACCGTGCAGCGCGACGCTCGTCCACGGCTCGCCGACGCTCTCCATGATGTCGACTTCACCGTTCTGCGGCCAGCCCACCTCGTCCATGTTCGCGCCCAGCGACCACCAGGCGGGCCACAGACCCGGGCTGGTGCCGCCCTCGGGCAGCTTCAGCCGCGCCGAGTAGCTGCCGTGGGTGAACTCGAACTTGTCCTTCGTGTTGACCCGGCCCGACTGGAAGTCGTAGGTGTTCCCGTCGGGAGCCTGGAAGCCGGGGGTGTTGCGCGCGTGCAGGGCCAGCGCACCGTTGGTGGCACCGGTCGACGCGTCGTCGTGCTCGATGTAGATGGTCTCGGGGGAGTCGACGTACGCCTGCTGCTCCTGGTTGACCGTGCCGAAGTTCTCCCCGGTGACCTCGACCTGCCACTTGGAGCGGTCGAGCTCGGCACCGGAGAAGTCGTCGAAGAACACCTCGGCCTTCGGCTGCGCCGCGGGGGCGGCCGGCGCGGGGGTGGCCGAGGCGGTGGCGAACGGGAACAGGCAAAGCGCGGCGAGCGTGCTGCCTGCTGCCGCCTTGAAACCGGTTCGGGACACGAAAATCTCCTTCGCGGGGGGACGTTGAAGGGTGAGAGCGCTCTCAACGGAACAGGCTGCTCACCTGAAACGTTCCGGTAAAGGCTATATCGATGCAGTCCCGGGCTGATTACGCCGATCGGCCGCTATTGGACGGTCATCGGAACCCGGTTGTGCGATTCGGCGAATCGATTATCACCGTTATTGCCAGTATTGGCCGGAAACAATGCCCCGCGCGTCCATTCGAATGCCCGATTCGATGATCTTCTTTCGCCGCTCCCGATGCGGGGAGAACGGAATTCGACCACCCGATCGGACGATCACGCGGAGTCCCGGCGGACGAGCTCCACGGGCAGGATCTCCCGGCCGGGCGCGACCCGCTCGCCCGCGATCAACCGCCGCATCAGCTCCACCATGTGCACCGTGCGCAACGCCGGGTCCTGCCGGATCGTCGTGAGCGGGGGATCGGTGTGCGGCGCGATCGCGGGCTGGTCGTCGAACCCCACGACCGCCACGTCCCGCGGCACCCGTCGACCGGCCGCGCGCAGCGCCCGCAGCGCGCCTTTCGCCATCAGGTCGTTCGCCACGAACACCGCGTCCAGGTCCGGCACCCGGGCCAGCAGCGCGGCCATGGCCCGCTCGCCGCCCTGCTCGGTGAACCCGCCGGGCTCGGCGCGCAGCGCCGTCGCCGCGTCGTCAACCCCGGTCGCCTCCCGCCACCCCTGCAACCGCTCCAGGCCCGCGTACTCGTCCTGCGGGCCCGCGACGGTCACGACGCCGCGCCTGCCCAGCGACAGCAGGTGCTCGGTGGCCTGCCTGCCACCGCCCACGTTGTCGTGGTCCACCAGGTGCAGGCCGTGCTCGGGGATCCACGGCCTGCCGCCGAACACCACCGGCAGCGGCAGCTCCCGCACCGCCTCCGGCAGCGGATCGTCGCGGTGCGGAGCGAGCACCAGCGCGCCGTCCACGTGCCCGGCGGCCAGGTAGCGGGCGATCCGCGCGTGATCGTCCGGCCGGTGCACCATCAGCAGCACCATCTGGCTGTCCCCGGCGGAGAGGTGCTGGGAGACGATGCGGACCGTGGAGGCGAAGAACGGGTCGTCGAAGAACTTGTTCTCCGGTTCCGAGAGCACCAGCGCGACCGCGCCGGTGCGCCGGGTGACCAGCGCGCGGGCCGCGCGGTTGGGCACGTAGCCGAGGTCGCGGACCGCGGCGGCCACCTGGTCGCGCGCCTCGGGGCTCACCCGCGGCGAGTCGTTGATCACCCGGGACACCGTCGCGCGCGACACCCCCGCCCGAGCCGCCACGTCCTCCAGCGTCGGCCGCCCGCCGGGCACGCTCATCCGCTTCCTCCCCCTTCGCCTGCACTGCGGTCGAGGCAGACATCGGATGGCAGCGTAGAGCACCGTTTTTCAACTCGGCCCGCATGGCGGGGCGGGTGGCGGAACCTCAGCGGCCTTCTCGCTGCGGGATCGATTTCTCATGCACGCCGTACACGGCGAAATCGCTGTCCTCGCGAGAAGGCCGCTACGAACCCGCGGCGGTGCCGGTTGCTCTGGCTGGTCACTGCTCAGCGGCCCCGCCGCTGACAAGGCACGGACCAAAACGACGCTCATCTGGCACGACAAGGTCAAAGACAGGCTTTGAGCTCACCGGTCCCGGCGCCGCATCGAGGCGATCAGCAGGAAGATGCCGACCAGGACCGCGGCTCCCGCCAGGGACCACTCGATCCAGAAGTCCTGCGAGCCGCCGAACAACACCGAACCCGACACGGTCAGCGCGAGAGCTCCCGCCACCAGCAGCGGGGTGTCCGGGCGGTGGGCCGAGCTCGTTTCATCGCGGGCGTCATCAGCCACGGCGCACCTCCACGTTGCCGTCGTCGGCGGACAGGTCGAGCGTCAGGTGTCCGCCTCCGGGGCCGTCCACCCCGGGATCGTTGATCTCCAGCTGGTTGTGCTGGCCGCCTGCTTGGCGGTTGCCCAGGCAGTCCACGGCGCCGTTGCTCGTGGTGCACGTCGCGGTCACGTCGAGACCAGGGGGCAGCAGCACCTCCACGCGGCCGTTGCCGACGCTCGCGCCGGTCTCGATCCGCTCGTCCCCGGTGAGCCGCAGCTGCCGCAGGTCCAGGGTGATCCGGCCGTTCGGGATGTGCTCGTAGTACTCCTGCAGCCCGTCCGAGCTGGTCGCCACGATCTGCTGGCTGCGCGGCGGGTTCCACTCCGAGTCCGCCGAGTGCTGATCGTCCTCCACGGCCCCCAGCAGCAGGGCCAGCGCCCCGACGGGCAGCGCGAACGCGATCAGCATCCGGCTGCCGCGCAGGAACGCCCCGGCGAGCATGCCGACGCCCAGCACCCCCAGCGCCACGGCGAACGCGGCGGCCGCGCTGCCGCCCACCGCGAGCACCACGACGAAGGCCACCACGGCCACGCCCACCGCGAGCCAGCCGATCCACGGCCGCTTCGGCTGCGGCGCCTCCGCTTCCTGCGACGGCTCCGGCAGGTCCCACGCGAACGGCGCGGCCCCCAGCGGATCCCAGCTCGGCGGCTCGGTCCGCGGCGGCGAGCTCGGGTAGACCCAGGTGTTCTCGCCGACCGGTGCCGCCGCGGGCGGCGTCGACGCGACGGCGGGAGCCTGCTCGCGCTGGTTGCGGTGCAGCAGGTACAGCCCGCCGATGGCCGCCGCGAACACGAGCCAGCCGTGCGGGTAGAGCATGGCGAGCGCGGTGGGAATGCCGATGACCACCAGCGAGATCAGGCCGAGCACCCGCAGCAACCGGTGCCGCTCCTCGACGGGTGCCGCGTTGGGCAGCGTCCCCCACAGCGCCAGGTACAGGGCCAGGCCGCCGCCACCGGGGATGGTCGCCACCACGAACGCCACCCGCACCAGCACCGGATCGATGCCGTAGCGGTGGCCGATCGCGGCGCACACCCCGGTGAGCCTGCGGCCCTGCCGCGGCCGGGTCGGCCGGGTCTCCCACATCTCGCGCAGGGTGTCGCCGACGCTGTCGTTGCCGTTCATGCCACCCACTATCGAGCCGCCGCGATCGCCGACGCATCGGGGACGCCCCTGAGGGGCGCCCCGAACGCCCTGGGAATTCCCCGATGCAGCTGATCTTGCGCGCGTGTGACCATCACTGGTGTGAGAACCCGGTCCCAGCGCGAACACGAACGCGCGCTCCACCGGTCGCGCACCGCCGCGACCGCCGCTCCGCACGGCCCCGCGCCGTCGGCCCCACCGCACGCTCCGGGTTCCGCGCAGGAAGCGCCGACCGTGCCGTTCGGGCACGTGGTGCACGGGCCGAACTCGGCGCACGGCGTCCGCGAGACCGGCCCGAAGCTGTACCGCCGCCGCGGCGGGCGGCTGGTCTCCGGGGTGTGCAGCGGGATCTCCGACCACCTGGGCGTGTCGGTGCTGAGCGTGCGGGCGACGTTCGCGGTGCTCGCCGCGTTCGGCGGCGCCGGGGTCTTCGCCTACGGACTGCTGTGGATCTTCGTGCCGCAGAGCGCCGGAGCCGAACCCCCGGTCACCGACCGCGAACGCCAGCAAGGGCTCGGGCTGATCATCCTGGGGCTGGGCCTGGCGGTCGCCGTCGGGCTGCTGGGCATCCTGCCCGGCTGGCTCACCGGCCCGCTCGGCGTCGCGCTCGTCGGCGCGGCCGTGGTGTGGCGGGAAGCCGACGAATCGCAGCGGCGGCGCTGGCGGGAAGGCGCCCGCTCCGGCATGGCGGGAGCGGTGCTCGGCGGCGGTGGCGGACGGGCCGCGATGGTGCGGATCATCTCCGGCGCCGCGCTCGTGGTGATCGGCGCGGTGGTGTTCCTGGGAGGCTCGGCCACCGCCAGCGACCTGCAGTTCGCGATGCTGTCCACGATCACCGCGCTGATCGGTGCCGCCGTGCTCACGGTGCCGTGGTGGATGCGGCTGATGCGGGACCTCGACGTGGAGCGCGCCGGTCGCGTCCGCTCGCAGGAACGCGCCGAGATCGCCGCCCACCTGCACGACTCGGTGCTGCAGACGCTGGCGCTGATCCAGAAGCAGGCCGACTCGGAACGCGAAGTCCGCCGGCTGGCCCGCGGGCAGGAACGCGAGCTGCGGACCTGGCTCTACGGCCCCGACGGCTACGGGCGTGCCGACGGCGACCGGCCCGCCGGCCCCGCGCAACCGGGCGACGCGCCACCGCAGACCCTGTCCGCGCAGCTCACGAGGGCCTGCGGCGAAGTGGAGGACGCCTTCGCGATCACCGTGCAGCAGGTGGTCGTCGGCGACTGCGAACTCGACGAGCCGCTCACCGCCGCGCTCGCCGCCGCCAGGGAGGCCGTGGTGAACGCCGCCAAGCACGCCGGGGTCGGCGAGGTCAGCGTCTACGCGGAAGTCGAACCGGACCGGGTGTCGATCTTCGTGCGGGACCGCGGCGCCGGCTTCGACCCGGAACGGGTGTCCGACGATCGGCACGGGCTCGCCGACTCGATCAAGGGGAGGATGGAGCGCAACGGCGGCTCCGTCCGGATCAAGACCGCACCCGGCTCGGGCACCGAAGTGCAGATGGACATGCCCAGGAAGACCAGCTGATGAGCCGACCGCAGCGGTGGTCGACGGAGGAGGACTCATGACCAGCGACGGAACGGACCGGGCCCCGGTTCGCGTGTTCCTCGTCGACGACCACGCGCTGTTCCGCTCCGGCGTGCGCGCCGAACTCGCCACCGCGCCCGACCAGGTCGAAGTCGTGGGCGAAGCCGGTTCCGTCGGGGAGGCCGTCGCGGGCATCGCCCACTACGAGCCGCAGGTCGTGCTGCTCGACGTGCACATGCCCGACGGCGGCGGCGCCGAAGTGCTGCGCCGAGTGCGCGGCGACCACCCCGACGTGGTGTTCCTGGCGCTGTCGGTCTCCGACGCCGCCGAGGACGTCATCGCCGTGATCCGCGGCGGCGCGCGCGGCTACGTCACGAAGACGATCTCCGGGCGGGAACTGGCCGACGCTGTGTGCCAGGTCGCGGCGGGCGACCCGGTCTTCTCGCCGCGGCTCGCCGGGTTCGTGCTCGACGCGTTCTCCCAAGGGCCGAACTCCGCGCCCATCGGAGACCCCGAACTCGACCTGCTCACCCCGCGCGAACGGGACGTGCTGCGGCTGCTCGCGCGCGGCTACGCGTACAAGGAGATCGCGTCGGAGCTGTTCATCTCGGTGAAGACCGTCGAAACCCACGTGTCCAGCGTGCTGCGCAAGACCCAGCTCTCCAACAGGTACGAACTCTCTCGTTGGGCTACGGATCGGCGGTTGGTCTGAGCCTCGTTCGGCTTTGGTGGGCGGTGGGCCCGAGCCGGTCGTTTTGCTTTGTGGTCGGGTGGCGGAACCTCAGCTTCCTTCTCGCTGCGGGATCTTTTTCCCTAGTGGCTCCGCCACGAGGGAAAAAGCTGTCCTCGCGAGAAGGAAGCTGAGAACCCGCGGGTGGTCGGCTTCTTGACGTGGGCTATTCGCTGCGCGAATACAGGCACGGCCTTCGGCCGCAAGGCAGGCTTGCTTCGCAGCCCGACTGCACAGCTTCGCCGCTAGGCACGGCCTTCTGCCGCGGGGTGGGCGGGGTTTGTCCGCTCGCTGCGCGGCCTTCGGCGTGGGTGGTTCGGGGTCACTTCATGGGGTGGTTGGTGGTGAGGTCCGTGAAGACCCGGGCGGCGGGGGGCAGGCGGCGGCGGCTGGGGCGGTTGGTGCGGCGGGTGAGGGCGACGCCTGCGAGGACCAGGGCGATGCCCAGCACGACCCGGGGGCCGATCTGCTCGCCCAGGACCAGGGCGCCCAGCAGCACCGAGACGATCGGCATCAGGTAGGTGACGGTCGCCGCCGCGGTGGGGCCCTCGTCGGCGATCAGGCGGTAGTTCAGCGCGAAACCCACTCCGGTGCCGAACACGCCGAGCACCGCGACCGCCAGCAGCGCGACCAGGTCGAAGCGCACCGGCGGGAGACCGTCCAGCGGCAGCGCGAACGCCGCGATGCCGGTGGCGGCGACGAGCTGCATGCCCGCCGTCGCCAGCGGCACGGGCGCGGGTCCGCCGTCGCGCGACGCGGTCAGGTTCCGGCCGATGTGCACGTAGGCGATGCCGTAGCTGGCCGTCGCGCCGAGGCAGGCCAGCAGCCCGATGCCGCTCGCGGTGGCGTCCCAGGGCGCCATGATCAGCAGCACGCCGCCGAACCCGATGGCCAGGCCCGCCAGCATCCGCGGCGGCACGTCGCGCTGCGTGCCCGCCAGGAAGCCGAACAGGATCGTCCACAGCGGCGTCGTCGCGTTCAGCACCCCGGCCAGCCCGGAATCCACGGTGCGCTCGGCCATGCTGAACAGCACCCACGGCAGCGCGCTCGCGAAGAACCCGGCCACCGCGACGTGCGCCCACAGCCGCCGATCGCCGCGCAACCGGATGCCGCGCAGCGCGCACAGCACCACCAGCACCGCCGCGCCGAGCGCGATGCGGGTGAACGCGACCTGCACCGGTGACAGCGCGGTCAGCGCGAGCTTGATCAGCAGGAAACTGGCTCCCCACAGCAGCGCCAACGCGCCGACCCGCAGGTAGCTCGCCGGATGGTTCATCGTTCGTCCCTTCGTGGGTCCGCCCCGTCCCGCGGACGGTCGGCGGAGCAGTGGTGTGAGCGTGCGGCCGCGAACACCACGATCCGGCGGACGATCGATTAGCACAATCGAAATAAAATGAACGAACACTTCAGATCTGCTGTAGTGTCGGGTCCATGCTCGACGCCCGCCGGATGCAGGTCCTCAGAGCCGTCGTCACCGGCGGCTCGATCAGCAGTGCCGCCACCAACCTCGGCTACACGCCCTCGGCGATCAGCCAGCAGATCACCACGCTGGAACGCGAAGCGGGCACCGCGCTGCTGGAGAAGGTGGGCCGCGGCGTGCGCCCCACCGCGGCCGGGCGGCTGCTGGCCGAACGCGCCACCGAACTCGCCGGGCTGCTCGCCGACGCCGACGCCGACCTCGCCGACCTGCGCGCGGGCCGCACCGGAGTGCTGCGCGTGCGCTACTTCAACACCGCCGGTGTCGGGCTCATCCCGCCCGCAGTGGCGAAGTTCCGCGCGGAGCGGCCCGAGGTGCGGCTCGACCTGAAGATGATCGACGAGGGGATCCTCGGCGAAGTCGCCACCGGCGAAGCCGACCTCGCGGTGATCGTCGTCGGCCGCGACGTGCCGCGAGCGCACGGCGTGCGCGTCGAACACCTCGTGGACGAGCCGTACCACCTGGTGCTGCCGCTCGGGCATCCGCTGTGCGACGAGGAGCGGATCGACCTCGCCCGGCTCGCCGACGAGCCCTTCGTGCTCGGGGACGCCATGCGCGCGGGACCGTGCGCGGAATCGCTGCGGGACGCCTTCGGCGCCGCCGGGTTCACGCCGCGGATCGCGCTGGAGACCGGCGGGGACTACTCGGCGCAGGGCTTCGTCGCCGCCGGGCTGGGCGTCGGCCTGCAACCGCGCCTGGCCACCCGCGTCCTGCACCCGGGCGTCGTCGTCCGCGAAGTGCGCCGACCGGAACCGATCCGCCGCATCCACGTCGCGACGCGCGAAACCGTGGCCGACCAACCGGCCACGCGCTCACTGCTGGCGGCCCTGACCGCCGCCGCCGGAGCCTGAGCTCACATCCGGGAATCGCTGTTGATCAGCGCTTTGCCGTCCCGGGCGACCATGCCGAGCACGTGGCGCTCCTTGCTGGTCTTGCCGTCCTTCTCGAACTGCAGGACCACCAGCACCTTCGACCCCGCGGACTTGGGGCCGGACACGATCTTCACGTCGTCGATCGACTGCCAGAACGCCTTGTAGGTGTCCTTGCCGACCGACTGCAACCCCGGCCCCAGCAGCGACCAGGACTTGTCCAGGTCGTCCGGCACCGAGGAGTAGTACGTCTTCACGACGTCCTCGATCTCGTCCTTCGACGGCTGCTCGTCGTCGTCCTCCTTGCTGGAGGTGGCCGAGCTGGACGTGCTGCTCGTCGTCGGCGAAGCCGAGGACGTCGGCGCGGAGGTCGTCGGCGGCGCCGTCGTCGTCACCGGCTCGGGAGAGGGGGGAGAGGCGATCGGAGTCGGCTGCGACTGCTTGGGCTGATCCGAACCGGAGCCGAACGCGCTCGCGGTCAGCACGCCCACCAGCACCGCGACCAGCAGCGCCGCCGCCCACAGCAGCACCGCCTTGCGCGACGAGGAACCGCCACCGGCCGGTTCGGCCACCGCGGGCTGACCCACCTGGGTCGGGGGATTGCCGGAGCCCGCGGGCACCGGGGCGCCCACCCGGGTCGCCGGGGCCTCCCGCTGCCTGCCCTGCTGCGGCGCCGCGGCCGGGCGTTGCCAGCCGGAGGACGGCGTCGACCCGCCGGGCAGCGGTCGTCCTTCCGCCACCGCGAGCAGCATGCTCCTGGTCTGCGCCATCGTCGGCCGGTCCACCGGGTCCGGCAGCAGCAGCTGCATCAGCGCCGGGGCCAGCGGCCCCGCCTGGCGCGGCGGTTCCACCTGGCCGCGCGCCACCCGGTGCAGCAGGCTGATCGCGTTCTCGTCCGTGCCGAACGGGGGCTCGCCCTCCACCGCCGCGTACAGCGTGGCGCCCAGCGAGAACACGTCGGAGGCGGGAGCCGGGTCGCGGCCCAGCGCCACCTCGGGGGACAGGTAGGCGGGGGTGCCGGCGAGGATGCCGCTCTTGGTCACCGCGACATCGCCTATGGCGCGGGAGATGCCGAAGTCGGTGATCTTCGCGATGCCGTTGTCGCCGAGCAGGATGTTGCCCGGCTTGAGGTCGCGGTGCACGATGCCCGCCATGTGCGCCGCCGCGAGCGCGCCCGCGACCTGCGAACCGATCCGCGCCACGGACTGCGGGGGCAGCACGCCCTGCTCGCTGAGCACGGTCGCCAGGCTCTGCGACGGCAGGTACTCCATGACGAGCACCGGCTGGCCCTCGTCCTCGGCCACGTCGAAGACCACGATGGCGTTCTGGTGCTGCAACCGGGCGGCGATGCGGCCCTCGCGCATCGAGCGCTGGCGCGCCTCCTCGGTCTCCTCATCGGTGTAACCGGGCTGGAGCAGCAGCTGCTTGACCGCAACCGTGCGGTGCAGCCGCTCGTCGACCGCGCGCCACACGATTCCCATGGCGCCGCTGCCGATGCGCTTTTCCAACCGGTAACGGCCCGTGATCAAACGGCCCTCGGCGCTCACAGGTCTCTCCTGATGCTGCAGTGGTGGCGGCTTAGACCGGGCCCCCCGGACCGGCTCGTGCTCATCGGGTTCACGTTACTGGTGCGGTGACTGCCGAACGCACTAGGTCCGGGTGCGCGAACCGACCCGGGCGAAACGCACCGGGCCGGGGACGCGCATCCGCAGATGCCCGTCCCCGGCCCGGAGAACGACCCCACCCGGGCCGGTCAGCCCGGAAGCCGGTACGCGGTGACGTTGCCCGATTGCGGCGAGTTCGTCTCGCTCGCGCCGGTCTCCTGAGTGGAGGTCGGCTGGTCGTCGCTGTCGTCGGACGTCTCGGTCGGCTCCGACTGCGTCGAGGTCGGCTGCTCCGTCGTCGACGGCTGCGACGACGGCTGCGACGACGTCGTGGGGCTGGAGGTCTCCTCCGAGGTGGTCTCCTCCTCGTAGGTCTGGCTCTCCGAGGACGCCGTGGTCTGCGGCGGCGGAACCGGGATCTGCGGTTGCTCGCTGGTCCCGGTCTGGTTGCCGGTCGGCCCCGGGTCGTTGCCGCCGCTGAGGAACGCCGACGTCACCAGCACCGCGACCACGGCCGCCGCGGCCAGCGCGATGCCGGAGATCACCACCGGGCGCTTGCTGCGCCTCGGCCGGTCCTCCAGCGCCACGTCGCTGCGCGGATCCGCACCACCCAGGTACGCGGTGCGCGGATTGGAGTCCTGCGCGCCGTACGGATCCTCGTCGTAGTAGGCGGTGCCGTTGCCGTAGTCGTGCCCGACGACGCTGGTCGGCTGCAGGTCCGGCCTGCTGCCGCCGTGCTCCGGGCTGATCGCGGGCGGGATCGGCGCGGCCATCGTGGGCACCGAGGTGACCGCGTTGCCGTCGGCGACCGCCAGCAGCATCTCCCGGACCTGAGCCATGTCCGGCCGGTCCTCGACGCGCACCTGCATCATCGCCATCAGCGGCTGGGCCATCGCGCCGGACTGCTGCGGCGGTTCGATGCGGCCCGCGGCCACCGAGTGCAGCAGCGCCAGCGTGTTCTCGTTCAAGCCGAACGGCGGCCTGCCCTCGATCGCGGCGTAGAGCGTCGCGCCCAGCGAGAACACGTCGGAGGCACCGGAGGGCTCCTGGCCCATCGCGACGTCCGGCGACAGGTAGGCGGGCGTGCCCGCCAGCATCCCCGTCTTCGTCACCTGCACGTCGCCCTGGGCGCGTGAGATGCCGAAGTCGGTGATCTTCACCGTGCCGTTGTCGCCGAGCAGGATGTTGCCCGGCTTGATGTCGCGGTGCACCACTCCCGCCGCGTGCGCGGCACCGAGCGCGGCTGCCGCCTGAGCACCGATTCGAGCCACCTCCCGAGGCGGCAACGGCCCGTGGTCGGACATCATCGCCGCCAGGCTGGTGGAGGGCAGGTACTCCATGACCAGCACTGGCTGGCCTTCGTCCTCGGCTACGTCGTAGACCGAGATCGCGTGCTGGTGCTGCAGGCGCGCCGCGATGCGGCCTTCCCGCATTGCCCGCTGCCGCGCTTCCTCGGCCTCACCCGGGTCCAATCCGGGCTGCAGCAACAACTGCTTGACCGCGACAGTGCGATGCAGGCGTTCGTCAATGCATTCCCACACCACGCCCATCGCGCCACTGCCGATGCGTCGCTGCACTCGGTAGCGTCCGGCGACCAGGCGACCTTCGTCGCTCACCGACGTCTCCCCGTACTGCTATCGATGCCCGCTCGGCGCGGATTCCACCCGGACACTTCCGGATCGGCACCGCCCCGTCGGGCATCGGCGTTTTGAGCGGACCGGTTCGGCCCTCCGACAAGTAACACGTTCGTTCAGCGCGACCCGGTTCGGCCGGGGGCCGTAACTGGCCGCGGTACGGCAGCCTAGCCGACGCCTTCGCGCCGTAGACCCGAAGTCGTGAGATCGGCGGTACCGATCTCCTGCGGCGTCCTGCGAGCTGCCGTCGTAGGTCTGATCGCTCCTGCCGCCCGAAGTGTTTCCGCAGTCCACACGTGGAGCGCTCGATTCGGCGGCGGAGCGTGCCCGCACCGGCACCGCGCGTGCGGCCGGTGTCCGGTTCGTGCCGGAACGGACCCGGCAGCGGACTCGGCGGCGACGGACGTCGGAACGTCGTTGTCGCATTGTTGTGATTGCCACCTCGACGGTACGCCCGCCGCCGGGAAGCGCCGTCAGCGGGGGAAGTGCTGCAGCGACAGCGTTTCCACTCCGATCCGGTCCGGTCGGCCGGTCGCGCCGAGGCCGAGCCGCTGGCGCAGCACCGATCGCGAGCCGTCCCGGTGCGCGACCTCGACGGTGGCCAGCACCTGGTGCGCGGAGTCCGCGCGCACCCGCAGCGGTCGCACCCGGGTCACGTCCCGCCAAGGGGCGCGGCCGCTGGTGGGCACGTCCGCCAGCAGTCGTCGCTCGGCGAGCTCCGGGGAGCGGTCCAGGCGGCGGTAGAACTCGCGGGCCGCCGCCACCGCGGCGCGTTCGCTGCCCGCCGCCGGGTCGATCAGCGCCGCCGGGTGGGCCGGTCGTTCCGCTTCGACGGCGAGGCCGGGCGCGAACGCCTCCGGCCCAGGGGAGCGCGCGGTGCCGTCGTCGCCGGGCGGAACGCCCCCGGTGAGCGTGGCCGTCGCGACCGCCGCTCCGACCATCAGCGCGGTGCACAGCGTGCCGACCAGGACGCGGGCAGCCGGTGATTCCGGCCGGGTGAAGCTCGGTTCGTCGGTGTCGAGCAGGTCGTTGACGAGCTGCTCGGTGCGGGCCGATTCCTCCGCGCTCAACCGCAGCGGTTGCGGTGCGAACCAGAGCGGTTTCGGCTTGCGCCGCACCAGTTCCGCGACGGTGCCGTAACCCGGGATGGTGGTCCGGTCGGACAGGCTCGGTTCGATGAAGACGGGGCGCAGGACGAGTGGTTCGGTGTCCTTGTCCTTCGCGGTGACGGCGCTCGACTCGTCCGCGGCGCGTTCGGCGTGACATCGGCACTGCTCGTGCCGCCCGGTCCAGCGCCACGGGAGCCACGTCGTCGGCGGGAGCGCGGCGGATTCCGGGGACCGGTCGGTGCGCGTTGCGGTGTCCTGCGGTTCGTCCTGGTCCGTGTGACGGCTTCCCCTCGGGGTGGGGTTTCGGTGCCGCATCTCGGTTCGCCGAGCCTCCTTCGGGTCGAGGCCGACCGAGTGCCAGTCCTGCGTAGCCGGATCGGGTGTCACACGGCGGCTCTGGATGCACTCCTACTCCTCACTGAGCGTGCCCGGGTGGTTCTTAGTGCGACTTCACCTGAAAGGGATTGGGCCCGGCTGGGCGAACGCCTCGAACAGCCCAACCGATCACTCCGGGTAGTAGCTCTGCTGATCAGGTCACGGCGTCGTCGGCGTAGATCCGCGGGTCGTCGCCCGAGGTGAAGCGCAAGCGCCGTTGCTGCTGCGACACCGCGCCGTCGGCCCCGGTGATGCGCAGCGTGGTCACCGTGCTCGACGAGGAGGCGGACACGTCGAGCACCTCGATCGACGCGGCGTCGCGGTACGGAGCGGCGAACGCCGCGAAGCCGCCGTCGTGCAGGCGCCCCGTCGTCATCGCGTACGCCGCTCGGAGGTCGCCGCCGCGCACCGCCGCGAAGTAGTTCCCGGAGCGCGCCGCCACCGTCCGCGGGTCGGTCAGCGTCAGCAGCTCCCCGCGATAGCTGATCGACGGGGACGGCGACGGCACGGTCGACGACTGCTCCGGTGCCGCCGCTCCCGGCGGTTCGGGTGCGGGAGCCGGCGCGGCGGAGGACTCCGGTGCCGCGACGGCGGCCGGTCGCTCCGCGGGGGCTGGTGGCAGGTGCGGGAACGGGGGCGGCAGCGGTGCTCCCGCCGGCCGCGGCGGGTGGCCGGGCGCCGACGTGGGTGACGGCTCGGCGGGCGCGGACGGTCCGGCGATCACGCGTTCCGGGGCGGGAGCGGGGAAGTGCGTCGCGCGCGGCATCCCGGGCAGCTGCAGGCCCTCGATCGACGTGGTCGGCCCCACCAGCGTGGTCGCGACCAGCAGCAGGCCGCCGAACGCGGCACCGGAGGACGCCACCGCGAACCACGCGGCGCGCCGCGACGAGCGCGGGGGCGTGACGGAGGCGGGCACCATGCCGAGGTCGAACTTGTGCAGCCCGCCCACCGGCGTCGTGTCGCTGAACGGGTCCGCACCGGGAAGATCATCGGCGCCCTCGGGGGACGGTTCGGCGGAGCTCACCGGGACGACCGATCTGAGCGCGGGCAGCGCACCGGTGCCGGTGAAGTCGAACGGGTCGTGCCTGCCGGTGTCCGCGGTGCAGGCGCTCACGGCCCGGATCCGGTGGGGTCCCGCGCCCGGAGCGGGCTGCTCGATCAAGCCGCTCCAGCTGATGCTCCGGTCCGCACCGGCCGGATCCTGCGCGGGCCACGACGGGCCGGGGCGATCAGCGGCCGGAGCACCGGCCGACGCCGGCGCGGAGGGCGCCGCCGGACGCGGCACCGCCGAAAGGGTCATGGTCGGGGAGGCTAGGCAGCATCGCCCGTCCCGCGCGTCACACGAGGCGGTGATTGCGGCGAGGATCGCCCGAACGAGCTACGGGCCTTCGCGGATTTCATCTTGCGAAATCGCGGTGGAGCCGATCGAGGTGAGTTCGACTCCGGACGGCGGCCCGCTCCTGGTCGGAGCGGACCGCGCCCGGCGGCGGAACGGTCCGCGCGGCTCAGTAGTCGTTGTTGCGGAACTTCGACTGGCTGGTCTGCAACGCCTTGAGCGACGCCGCGCCACCACCGGCGCCGAGCAGGATCGCGAACACGTCCGCGCCCACGCTCGTCCCGGTGGAGATCAGCAGGGCCAGCAGCGTGACGCCCACCGTCGCGCCCGCGACGGGCAGCCGCTTGCGCGCGAAGTCGACCACGGGCTGACCGCCGGGCCGCTTCTTCGCCGCCGAGGTCAGCATCCCCAAATAAGCGCCGTGCCCGACGGCGGCGACGACCGCCACCAAGGTCACGAGCAATGCGACGATCCCGATGAGTGCACCCATGCCTCCAGTCTGCCCTGTCCCGCTCCCGTCCGGTATGGGTGATTCCCCTGAGGCCCCGCCGGGCAAGTTCGCCGCCGAGCTGGGGTTGTGCCGCAGGCCTCGAAAGCGGTTGTGCCGATCCACTGGATTGAGATCGGCATCACGCATAGGTTCTCAGGCTATGAGTGATCGACCGGCTGGTTCCCCGTCTCCTGGCCTCCCGGACCCGTACTCCCTCGCCGGCAAGCGCGCGGTCGTCACCGGCGCCGCCAGCGGCATCGGCACCGCCGCCGCCCGCCGCCTCGCCGCAGGCGGCGCGACCGTCATCGTCGTCGACCGCGAAGCCGAAGCCGTGCAGCTGATCGCCGAAGAGATCGGCGCCGAAGTCCGCATCGTCGATCTGGAAGACCCGGACGCGGCGGCGCCGCTGGGCGAGCACGCCGACATCGTCGTCAACAACGCCGGCCTGCAACACGTCGCACCCGTGCACCAGTTCCCGCCGGAGACCTTCACCAAACTGGTGAAGGTGATGTTGGAAACCCCGTTCCGCCTGGCCAGAGCGGCCCTGCCCGGGATGTACGAACGCGGCTGGGGCCGCATCGTCAACATCTCCTCCGTGCACGGCCTGCGCGCCTCGCCGTACAAGAGCGCCTACGTGGCCGCCAAGCACGGGCTGGAAGGCCTGTCCAAGACCATCGCCGTCGAAGCGGCCGGGTACGGAGTCACCTCCAACTGCATCTGCCCCGGCTTCGTACGCACCCCGCTGGTCGAGCGCCAAGTGGCCGAGCAGGCCGAACTGCACCGGGTCCCGGAAGAGCAAGTGGTCGAAGACGTCCTGCTGGCCCGGACCCCCGTCAAACGCCTCGTGGAACCCGACGAGGTCGCAGACCTCATCTACTGGCTGTGCGGACCCAACACCGCCTCGGTCACCGGTTCCTCCTTCCCCATGGACGGCGGCTGGACTGCTCACTGAGGTGGGGGTTTCACGGCTCTTTTTGCTTGGGTGGTCGGGTGGCGGAACCTCAGCGTCCTTCTCGCTGCGGGATCTTTTTCCCTAGTGGCTCCGCCACGAGGGAAAAAGCTGTCCTCGCGAGAAGAACGCTGAGAACCCGCTGGTGGGCGGCTTTTGGACGTGGGCTATGTGCTTCGCACATACAGGCACGGCTTCGCCGCAAAGCAGGCTCGCTTCGCCGCCTACTGCACGGCTTCGCCGCGAGGCACGGCCTTCGACCGCGAGGCAGGTTTGCTTCGCGGCCTACGGCACGGGGCAGGCTCAAAGCCTGAATTCGCAGGTCAGGTCGTGTGCGACTTCGCGGTCGGTTCAGCGTCCGAGTCGGCCGCGGCCCAGGCGGAGGAGGATCATGGCGAGTTCGCGGCCCTCCGGGCCGAGTTCGCGGTAGCGGGCGAGCACGTCCATCTCGCGGTTGTAGACGATGCGGGGGCCGCCGTCGGCCATCCTGGCCTCGCCGACCTGCCGGGAGACCTCGGCGCGGCGCTTGATCAGGCGCATGATCTCGGCGTCGAGGTAGTCGATCTCCTCGCGGAAGCCGGAGATGACCTCCGTGGCCGGACGCGCGGCGTCCGCGGGGTCGGTCGGTTCGGGCTGGTGCTGGTCACCGTCCACAGCGGCGTTCATGACTCGTCCTCCGAATCGGCCCCCACCCCGGACCGGACATGTGAAACGCCCCGAGTCCGAGGACTCCGGGGCGTCGTAGTGGTGTGCGCTCACACGGCTACGGGCGTCGGAATCCCGGTCCGCCCGTAAAAAAAGTTCGCGCAAGAGATGCGCTTCCGCGTCAGCACGTCGTCCAGTCTGCCACAACCCGCAACCCGTCGGCCATCAGCCGGGAGGGTGCTCCCGGTAGGTGGGATCATCTCCGGCGCGTCCGGGCGGCCGGGCGCGGGCGGGGGCTGTCGGGGGCTGCCGGTAACGTGGACCGGCGATGAGCACCCTCTTCGATCTTCCGCACGACGGTTCCTCCGAGTCCGGTTCCGGCCCGGCGGGGCACGCGCCGGACGCCCTGCTCGCGGGCCTGAACTCGCAGCAGCGCGACGCCGTGGTGCACTCCGGTTCGCCGCTGCTGATCGTCGCGGGCGCCGGTTCCGGCAAGACCCGGGTGCTCACGAGCCGCATCGCCCACCTGCTGGCGCAAGGCGTGCACCCCGGCCAGATCATGGCGATCACCTTCACCAACAAGGCCGCCGCCGAGATGAAGGAACGCGTCGGCGACCTGGTGGGGCGCCGGGCGAACGCGATGTGGGTCTCCACGTTCCACTCGATGTGCGTGCGGGTGCTGCGCCGCGAGGCGAAGACGCTGGGGCTGTCGTCGAACTTCTCCATCTACGACTCCGACGACTCCAAGCGGCTGATCACGATGATCGGCCGGGAACTGGAGCTCGACTCGAAGCGCTACCCCGCGCGGACCCTCTCGATCCAGGTGTCGAACCTGAAGAACGAGCTCGTCACGCCGGAAGAAGCGGCCGAGCGCGCGGGCAACGACATGGAGCGCAAGGTCGCGCAGGTCTACGCCGCCTACCAGCGCAGGCTCGTCGATTCGCAGGCGATGGACTTCGACGACCTCATCATGCGCACCGTCGACCTGCTGCGGGACCACCCGGACGTCGCCGAGCACTACCGGCGCCGCTTCCGGCACGTCATGGTCGACGAGTACCAGGACACCAACCACGCGCAGTACGCCCTGGTCCGCGAGCTCGTCGGCACCGCGGACACCGAGCTCGGCACCCCGCCCGCCGAGCTGTGCGTCGTCGGCGACGCCGACCAGTCGATCTACGCGTTCCGCGGCGCGACGATCCGCAACATCGAAGAGTTCGAACGGGACTACCCGCAGGCGCGCACGATCCTGCTGGAGCAGAACTACCGCTCCACGCAGACGATCCTGACCGCGGCCAACTCGGTGATCCGCCGCAACCCGAACCGCCGGGACAAGCGGCTGTGGAGCGACGCCGGCGACGGTGCGCCGATCGTCGGCTACGTCGCCGACAACGAGCACGACGAGGCCGCGTTCGTCGCGGGCGAGATCGACCGGCTCGTCGACGACGGCGAAGTCACCTTCAACGACATCGCCGTGTTCTACCGGACCAACAACCAATCCCGGGTCTTCGAAGAGGTCTTCATCCGCCTCGGCCTGCCCTACCGCGTGGTGGGCGGCGTGCGGTTCTACGAGCGCCGCGAAGTCCGGGACGCGCTGGCCTACCTGCGGGTGCTGGACAACCCGGACGACACGGTGAGCCTGCGGCGGATCCTCAACGTGCCCAAGCGCGGCATCGGGGACCGGGCGGAGGCCGTCGTCGCCGCGCACGCCGATCAGCAGCGGATCTCGTTCGCCGCCGCGCTGCGGCTGGCGTCGCAGAACCGGATCCCGGCGCTGGCCACGCGCGCCCAGAAGCAGATCGCCGGATTCGTGGCGCTGCTCGACGAACTCGGCGAAGTGGCCCGCGAATCCGACGTGGCCGAAGTCCTCGACGCCGTGCTGGAACGCACCGGATACCGCGGTGAGCTGGAAGCCAGCGACGACCCGCAGGACGCGACGCGGGTGGAGAACCTGACGGAACTCGTCACGGTCGCCAGGGAATTCACCGAAGCCCGCGCGCCGCAAGCGGGCGAAGTGAACGCCGAGACCACCGACCCCTCCGCGGAAGCCGTGGTCGCGCCGCCGGAACCGGCCGTGGAGGACACCGAGGAACAGGCGCTGGGCCTGCCCGCCGACGACTCGCTGTCCGCGTTCCTGGAACGCGTGTCGCTCGTCGCCGACGCCGACTCGCTGCCCGAATCCGGCGACGGCGTGGTCACCCTCATGACGCTGCACACCGCGAAGGGCCTCGAATTCCCGGTGGTGTTCTCCACCGGCTGGGAAGACGGGATCTTCCCGCACATGCGGGCGCTGAGCGACCCCGCGGAGCTCGCGGAAGAACGCAGGCTCGCCTACGTCGGCATCACCCGCGCCCGGCAGCGGCTGTACCTGTCGCGGGCGCTGATGCGTTCCGCGTGGGGCCAGCCCATGACGAACCCCGCCTCGCGGTTCCTCGGCGAGATCCCCGAAGAACTGCTCGAATGGCGCCGCATCGAACCGGAACGCTCCGCGCCGCAAGTGCGCAGCACGTGGGGCGGGCGCAGCGGCTTCGACCGGGGCGGTTCGGACTCGGCGCAGGCCTCCGTGGCCGCGCGCGGGCTGCGCAGCACCGGAGCGCCCGGCTGGAAGGACACGGTGTCGATCAAGCTCGACGCCGGGGACCGGGTGACGCACGACAAGTACGGCCTGGGCACGGTGCTGGCCACCGAAGGCGAAGGTCCGCGCGCCACGGCCACCATCGACTTCGGCAGCTCGGGCACGGTCCGCCTCATGCTAATCGGCAGCGTTCCGCTTACTAAGCTTTGAGTTCTCTGGGCTCGTTTTGCTTTGGTGGTCGGGTGGCGGAACCTCAGTGGCTTCCTCGCTGCGGGATCTTTTTTCCAAGTGGCTCCGCCACGAGGAAAAAAGCTGTCCTCGCGAGGAAGCCACTGAGAAC
>NZ_JBSFWJ010000083.1:0-23536 GCF_053592695.1 Saccharopolyspora sp. NPDC002578
TCGGCGAGCCAGCAGAACACCTACAGCTTCGGAGCACGTGCCACGACAGCGCCCGAGTGGCTCCGCCACGAGGGAAAAAGCTGTCCTCGCGAGAGACCGACTGAGAACCCGCGGGTGGTCACCTTGCTTGCGTGGGCTATTCGCTGCGCGAATACGGGCACGGCCGTCGGCTGCGAGGCAGGCTGGCTTCGCCGCCCACGGCACGGCCTTCGGCCGCGAGGCAGGCTGGCTTCGCCGCCCACGGCACGGCCTTCGGCTGCGAGGCAGGCTGGCTTCGCCGCCCACGGCACGGCCGTCGGCTGCGAGGCAGGCTGGCTTCGCCGCCCACGGCACGGCCTTCGGCTGCGAGGCAGGCTGGCTTCGCCGCCCACGGCACGGCCTTCGGCCGCCAGGCAGACTTCGCTTCGCTCGTCCACTGCACGGCTTCGCCGCGAGGCAGCCCGACGCCGCCGTCAAGCCGAACGGGACTCCACCCGCCCCCGCGTCAAGCCGCACTCGGCTCCGCGACCTGCACGCTCGTCAAGTCGAGCGAGACTTCGCGGCTCGGGTCAGGTGTCCGCACTCCCCGTTCGGGGTATGTCGTCGTTGGCGCTGACGAACGCAGTGCCCGAGCCCGCGGTGAGGTGGTGATCACGATGACGGCGACCATGCGGCTGCCCAAACCGGTGGCCGAGACGTGGGAGTGGCAGTTGCAGGCGGCCTGCCGGGACTTGAGCACGAGCACGTTCTTCCACCCGGAGAACGAGCGCGGCAGCGCTCGCAGCAACCGCGAGGAGCAGGCCAAGCAGATCTGCCACCGCTGCCCGGTGATGCTGTCGTGCCGGGAGCACGCGTTGGCCGTGCAGGAGCCGTACGGCGTGTGGGGCGGGCTCAGCGAGCGGGAGCGGCAGGAGCTGCTGGCGAAGCGGGTGCCGAAGCAGCGCGCCGCGGCGTGAGGGCGGGGGAGCGGAGATGAGCACCGGCGTGCCCGGCGTCGATCTCGCGGAGCAGGACTTGCTGCGGGAGATCGAACAGCTGCACCTCACCCGGAACGAGACGTTCCTGCACGGTTCGCACGACGCGTTGCGCGAGCACACCGCGCGTTCGTTCGAGCTGGAGCAGGAGTACCTGCGCAGGCATCCGGACCGCGAGGTCGATCCGCGGCGGACCCGCGCGGGCGCGAGAGGAGACCCGGTTCATGGCCAGTGACGCGGACCAGCAGATCCCCGAACAGCAGTCCACCGGTCCGGCCCCAGGTCAGGGGCGCCGGAAGCCGCGCATCGTGATCGTCGGCGGCGGCCACGTCGGGCTGACGGTGGCCATGCGGCTGCAGAAGCAGCTGGAGCCCGGCGAGGCGCGGATCACGGTGATCGATCCGCAGTCGCACATGACTTACCAGCCGTTCCTGCCGGAGGCGGCGGCCGGTTCGATCGAGCCCCGGCACATCGTGGTCCCGCTGCGCCAGACGCTGCGCCGCAGCGAGGTTCTGACCGCGCAGGTCACCTGCATCGACCACGGGAAGCGCGAGCTCACCGCGACGCTCGCCGACGGCACGGAGGAGCACGTGACGTTCGACGTGCTCGTGGTGGTGCCCGGTTCGGTTTCGAAGGCGCTGCCCATTCCGGGGTTGAGCGAGCGCGGCGTCGGGTTCAAGACGATCGGTGAGGCCATCTACCTGCGCAACCACGTGCTGTCCCGGCTCGACATCGCGGCGAGCACGTCGGACGCGACGTTGCGGCGGCGCCTGCTCACGTTCGTGTTCATCGGCGGCGGTTACGCGGGCATCGAGGCGATGGCCGAGCTGGAGAGCATGTCCCGCGAGGCCGTCCGCAGCTACCGGACGTTGGACACCGGCGACATGCGCTGGATCCTGATCGAGGCCACCGGCCGCATCATGCCGGAGGTCAGCGCCCCGATGGGCGAGTACACGCGGCGCCGCCTGGAGGAGCGCGGCATCGAGGTGAAGACGGACACGACCGCCAAGTCGCTCACCGGTGGGCACGTGGTCCTCTCCGACGGCGACGAGTTCGACGCCGACACCATCGCCTGGACCGCCGGGGTCAAGCCGCATCCGATGCTGGAGGACTCGGACCTGCCCCGGGACGGCAGGGGCCGCGTCGAGTGCACCCCGAAGCTCCAGGTCCGCGGCACCGAGGACGTCTTCGCGGCAGGGGACTGCGCCGCCGTTCCGGACCTGACCAGCGACGACGCGGACGCGTTGTGCAGCCCGTCGGCGCAGCACGCGGTGCGGCAGGCGAGGGTGCTGGCCGACAACGTGGTCGCGTCGCTGCGCGGCCACGAACTGCGCGACTACCGGCACCGCCACGCCGGTTCCGTCGCGGGCCTGGGCCTGTTCCAGGGGGCCGCGGAGGTCTACGGCATCAAGCTCAAGGGCCTGCCGGCTTGGCTGCTGCACCGCGTGTACCACCTCGCGAAGCTGCCCACGCTGCGGCTGAAGGCCCGGATCCTCGGGGACTGGCTCATGGAGCTGCCGCTGAGCAGGCAGACCGTCGCCTTGGGCGAGCTGCACGATCCGCGCGCCGAGTTCGTCCGAGCCGCCAACACCCGGGGCCTCCCCAGCGAGCACGGCCGAGCAGGCTGACCACATCGGAGGTTTTTGCAGCGCACGGCCCCTTCTAGGCTCGCGGGGCCGTGCGCCCGGCCCGGATGATGATCTAAAAGGGACCCCCCTTTTCAAGCCCTTCGGGGACCTGTTGTACGGTATGCAGGCACGCGATGAACGGGACCGAAACACCGGAACCGAACACCGCACAAGTGAATCAGGGGCTGTGGCGCAGTTGGTAGCGCACTTGACTGGCAGTCAAGGGGTCACGGGTTCGAATCCCGTCAGCTCCACTCGGAGGAGTCTGGTCGACGCTGTTGCGTCTTCCCGGCTCCTTTTTGCTTGTACGGGGGCCGAGCCCCGGTAGGCCCCCACGGTGCGGTGGCCGGGGTGGGGTCGGCTTTTGCCGTTGGGGAGTGTCCTGATCTGGTCACACCCTAAGATCGCAGGTCGCACGCCCGACGCTCAGCTGAGCGTCGGGCCTGTTCTGCATCGAACCACCCCTTCCTGCGCCGTTCCGGGAGGTGGTCATGACAGGACGCGGGCGCGTCCTGTCAGAGGATTTCCAGCGGTGTCGCTCGGTCCGGCGCGGGGAAGTGCGCGTCGAGCTCGGCGAGATCGTCCGCCGACAACCGGATCTCCAGCGCCGCGTGGTTCTCCTCGACGTGGCCGCGAGTCGCAGCTTTCGGGATCGCGCACAATCCTTCGCCGGTCAGGACCCAGGCGACGGCGATCTGCGCGGACGTGACCCCGTGACGTTCCGCGATCCGTCCCAACACCGGATCTCCGAGCACGCGGCCCTGCTCGATCGGTGAGTACGCCATCACCGGCAGCTCCCGTTCTCGGCACCACGGCAGCAGGTCGAACTCGATCCCGCGCCGCGTGAGGTTGTAGAGCACCTCGTTGACCGCGCTGCCGCTGCCGCCTTCCTGCGCCCACAGCTCCCGCATGTCGTCCGAGTCGAAGTTGCTGACCCCGAAATGGCGGATCTTGCCGCTGCCGCGCAGTTCCTCGAACGCTTCGAGCGTCTCGGACAACGGCGTTCCACCTCTCCAGTGCAGCAGGTAGAGATCGAGGTGATCGGTCCCCAGCCGACGCAGGCTGCGCTCGCACGCCTCGATCGCGCCCTTCCGGTCGGCTTTGTGCGGAAACACCTTGCTGACCAGGAAAACCTCGTCCCGTCGGCCGTCGATCGCCGCGCCGACCACTTCCTCGGAACCACCACTGCCGTACATCTCAGCGGTGTCGATCAGGCCCATGCCGAGGTCGAGTCCGCGCCGCAGCGCCGCGGTCTCCGCCGCGCGGTCCGAACCGCGCTCGCCCATGCCCCAGGTTCCCTGGCCCAACACGGGCAGGTCGCCGCCGGACGGCAGTCGCAGCTGTCGCATCGTTCGCACTCCGTTTCGCGTCGTCGACGGACGGCCACGCCGGTACAGGCCCTGCAGCAGGTGGCCGAGCCGTCGACTGCGTCATCGGCCGGGGCAACGGACGCACTCGGAGCGTGACCTTCTCGAAGACCACGTCGCACCGGGCGAAACGATTGAATTCGAAGCCACCGCAGCACAATCCGATGTCGGCGAGCAATTCGAGGGTAGCCGCCGTCCCGCGGCTGAACCACTCGCCGACGCGGCGCGGAGTCTTGCGAAGCCGGTGGACTCGTTGATGGCCTGTCGCGTGCCCGTCGTGGGGGGGGGCGAAGCCTGGAGTTCTCACCGCGACCGCCGGTAGTACTTGAGGGGCGGACTTCGCCGGTGGGGACGGGCCTTTCGGCCGGGTACGCATGGTCGAACGGAGGTGCCCGGGGTGGATCTCCTGTTGGGACAACAGAAGAGTGGAAAACCCCAGTCGTGCTGAGAGCCCCCTGTCCCTGAAAGCGGTACGTCCCGCGTCGTCCCGCAGCGTGTTGAGCTGGGCCGTAGGGCGGCCGTACCTGGTGTGCGGGTTCGTGTTCGCCGTGTGCGCTGCGGGGCTCGTGCTCGCGGTTCGTGCGCTGTGGGCGAACCCGGGTGACCTGGAGGTCTACCGCGCTGCGGGAACAGCGGTGTTCGAGGGCCGCTCGTTGTACGAACGGCCGTTGGTCGACGGGTTGTACTTCGTCTACCCGCCCGTGGCGGGGCTGCTGTTCCTCCCGTTGGCCCCGTTGTCGATGGGTGCGGCGCAGGCCGTGTTCGTCGTGGGCGGCTGCCTCGTGCTCGTCTGCTGCGCGTGGTGGGCGTGGCGCGCGGTGGGCTTCGAGAACGGGCGCGCCGTGGTGCTGACCGCGTTGGTCGCGGCCGGGGTCCTCGCGTTCGAGCCCGTGTACACCAGTCTCCACGTCGGTCAGATCAACCTGGGGTTGATGGCGTTGGTGCTGTGGGATCTGCTGCGCGCCGACCGGTGCCGGAGCAAGGGAGTGGGCGTGGGGCTCGCCGCGGCGATCAAGTTGACGCCGCTGCTGTTCGTGCTCTACCTGGTCGCCACCCGACGGTTCAGGGCGGCGGGTGTGGCCGCGGGGTCCTTTTCGGGCGCGGTTGCGCTCGGTGCGGTCGTGTTGCCCGCGGACTCCGCGAGGTTCTGGCTGACCGGTGCCTTCGCTGATTCGAGCAGGATTTGGCCGGATGCCGGCGACCCCCAGAACATGTCCTTGAACGGGCTGTTGATCCGGTTGATGGGGGAGGTCGGCAGCACGACCGTGCTGTGGCTCGGACTGGCCGGGATGCTCGTCGGCCGCACGATGGTCTTGGCGTCCCGCGCCGGCCGGCTCGGCGAGCCGCTGCTGGGAGTCGCGCTCGTCGGTCTGTGCACGGCGGCGGTTTCCCCGTGGTCGTGGGCGCATCACTGGGTGTGGGTCGTGCCGCTGGTGGTGTTCGCGGGAGCCCGGCTCCTGCGCGCGACGAATCGGGTCGTGCTGCTGCTGTGGATTCCGCCGGTCGCCCTGGCCGCGCTGTCCGTCGTTCCGGTGCTGGTCCCCGGTCCTGGCGGTTCGGCGGACGTTGCGTCGCACAGCCCGGCCGGGTGGTTGCTGGGCGACGTCTACCTGATCCTTTTCGTCGTGGCGTTGCTCTCCGCTTCGGGGCACCTGAAGGCGCTCGCGCTCGACGCGGCCTCGCAAGGGGACACTTCCGCTCCTGCTCCGGCCGAGCCACAAGCGCGGGAACCGCTGCTACCGGCCGGGGTTCCCTGACGAGCGCTGGTGCTGCGCAAGCGAACTCGGCGGTCGAGCCCCGTCAGCTCCACCCGATGAAACCCCGCTCACCAGGTGAGCGGGGTTTCCGCGTGCTGCGGCCTGAGCCGTGCGCTCCCGTTCTGGGCGCGGCTCAGGGTGCGCCACGTTCCGGTGGTGTTTCCGCGAGCGGGGCGGGGAGCCCGGTAGGTTCGCCGTGCCGGATCTTGTGCAGCTGTCCTCAGGGGAGGGGCGTGGGGTGACCGTCCCGGAACGGCGCGACCGGTGGTTGATCCTCGTGATGGGGACCTTGACGGGGCTCGGGCCGTTGTCGATCGACATGTACCTGCCCGCGTTCCCCGCGTTGGCGGCGGAGATGGCCGCTGATCCCGCCGCCATCCAGCTGACGCTGGCGACGTTCACGGTCGGCCTTGCCGTCGGGCAGCTGCTCGCCGGGCCGCTGTCGGACGCGGTGGGGCGGAAGTGGCCGCTGATGGTGGGGTTGGGCGTGTACGCCGTGGCCGGGGTGTCGGCGGCGCTCGCGCCTTCCGTGCCGGTGCTGGCCACGATCCGGTTCGCGCAGGGGCTGGGGGCCGCCGCGGGGATCGTGATCGCCCGAGCGGTGGTCCGGGACCGGTTCTCGGGGGCGGCGCTGGCGCGCTTCTTCTCGTTGCTGATGCTGGTCAACGCGGTCACCCCGATCGTCGGGCCGTTGCTGGGGTCGCAGCTGCTGCGGGTGGTCTCCTGGCGCGGGACGTTCGTGGTGCTCGCGGTGACCGGCGTGGTGCTGCTGCTCGCCGTGGCGAGGATCGAGGAGTCGTTGCCGCGGTCGGCGCGACGGGGCGGAGGGCTGGCGGCGACCCGCGACGACGTCCGCGCGTTGCTCGTCGACGGTCGTTTCGTCGGATACGTGCTGGTGGCCGCGCTGCCGTTCGCGAGCCTGTTCGCCTACATCTCGGGGTCGACCTTCGTCCTGCAAGGGGTCTTCGGGCTCAGCGTGCAGGAGTTCGGTCTCGTGTTCGGGATCAATTCGCTGGGGACCCTGCTCGCGGGGGCGTTCAACACCCGGCTGCTGACCTGGTTCAGCGCGCAGCAGCTGCTGCGCACCGGGCTGGTCGTGCTGTCGGTGAGCGGGCTCGGCGTCCTGGTGAGCGCGGTCGGCGGCCTCGGGCTGCCGGGGATCCTGGTGTGCCTGTTCCTGGTGATGGCCGGCATCGGGTTGATCCTCCCCAACGCGACGACGCTGGCGCTGGACCCGCAGGGGACGCGGGCCGGGAGCGCATCGGCGCTGCTGGGCGTGGTGCAGTCGCTCGCCGGTGGGATCGCCGCACCGCTGGTGGGGTCCGGCGGTGTGGGCACGGCGGTGCCGATGGGGGTGACCATCGCGGTTCCGGCGCTGCTGGCGCTCGCCGTGGGCCACGTCGTGCTCACCGCCGACGGTCGGCGCGGGCAGAAGTCGACGAGCGCGGTGTAGCCGGAGCCTCCGAGCGAGATCGTGGTCGCTTCCGCCGGCGCGGCGCGGAGTACCGGGCGGCGAACCCCGCCTGACCACGGTGTTCCACCGACCGCCCGTCCGCACCGGAGCGCGTGAACTCCCAGCGGCGGCGTACCGACATTCGAGGGATGTCCGACCGGCCGACGAACCTCCCGGCACGACGTGCGTCTTTCCCGATGCGGGGGGGGATCGCGGATCACCCGCGGGCGGGGTCGCTCGCGCGGACTCCGCTCGGGTCTGAGGGGGCCGGTGGACGTGAACGTGCGCAGGGGTGTCTGGATCGCGTTGGGGCTGGTAGCGGTCCTGTGCGTGGTGGGAGGGGTGGTGGCCGCGGCGAACTCCGATCGGTGGAGGTCGTCGTGCGGCGGCTCCGTGTCGAGGGGGTCCGCGCAGGAAGGGCTGGCCCGGTCGATCAGGGAGAAGCTGCCGTCGTTCGACGAGGGCACCTCCGTGGCCATCGACGTGGTCGACCTTGACGCGTGCGCGGAGGTCACCGCGCTCGACGCCGACAGCGGGTTCCCGACCGCGTCCGTGGTGAAGCTGCTGATCGCGATCGACGCGGTCGAACGCTCCTCGGGCACCGACCTCGACGACATCCAGCGGATGCTGTCGGCCAGCGATGACCAGGTGGCCAGCCGCTTGTGGACCGCGGGCGGCGGCCCGGACATCGTGCGGCGCACGGCGGCGGAGCTGGGGCTGGCGGACACTGAGCCGCCGGTGTCCGCAGGGCAGTGGGGCGACACCCGGATGAGCGCGCGCGACGTCGCGCGGGTCTACCGGTACCTGACGTCGGAGGCCGATGCGGACACGCGGAAGCTGCTGCTCGGCGCGCTGGGCGAGGCCTCGGACGCGGGCGTGGACGGATTTCCCCAGCACTTCGGGATTCCCGACGCGCTGCCCGGCCACGCCTGGGCGATCAAGCAGGGCTGGGGGTCGACCGATGCGAACACCGTCCTGCACACCACGGGTCTGGTCGGCGGGGACCGCTCCTTGATCGTCGTGCTGCTGAGCACGTGGCCGCCGGACACCGACTGGACGGTGGCCAGGGCGGCCCTGACCACGGCGGTCCACTCGCTCGACCTGGTCGTCTGACCGGACCGCCCGGTTCCCCCGCGGGGGAACCGGGATCGTTCGGCCGCGAGCTCGTTCGGGCAGCCGGAGTTCACCGGCTCGCGCAGAAAACGTCGCCATCGGAGACGCGCAGGCTTGGGAGGCGAACGCGCCCACCACTTCCTCCGGCGGCCCGCGCCGGAATCGTCGGTGCGGCGGCGGGCTCCACACCGCCGGAACGCTTCCGGCAACGGGCGCGCCAGGGCTGAGCCGATACTAGTTCAACATTTGAAGTAGTGGGTATGCTCGACGGCATGGTGTCCTGGCGGAATTCGTTGCAGCGGACGGCGTGGCGGCCTTACATCGAGGCGAGCCTGCTGCTGGAGACGAGGCTCGACGAGGACCTGCAGGCGGTCTCCGGGATGACCTTGAAGGACTACAACGTGCTGCTGGTGCTCTCGGAGAGCCCGGCGCACCGCCTGCGGATGGGGGAGCTGGCCGCGCGCATGGTGTTCTCGCCGAGCCGGCTGACCTACCAGATCAAGGTGATGGAGCGGCGCGGCTGGGTGCTGCGGCAGGTCCTGCCCGACGACAAGCGGGTGCACCACGCGGTGCTGACCGCGACCGGCCTCGAAGCGCTGCACGCGGCCGACCGCCACCACATCGCCACGGTGCGGCGGCTGTTCACCGACGGCCTCGACGAGGACGAGCTGCGAGTGCTCGCCCGCGTGTTCACCCGGCTGCAGGACCAGCTGCAGGACCGGCCCGAGCAGGACTCCGCACCGGGCGACGCGGAACCGGACAGGAGCGAGCGATGAGCAACGTGGAGCACGATCCCGCCGAGCAGACGGTGTGCTCGGCCGACGCGGCGGTCGCCGCCGAACCCGAGGTCGAGCTGCTGCACCCGAGGGACGTCCCGCTCGGCGGGCCGCGGGCGATGCGGGTGCGGCGCGCGCTGCCGAACCGGGGCAGGCGGATGGTGGGCGCGTGGTGCTTCGCCGACTCCTACGGCCCGAGCGACATCACCGGGCAGGCGGGCATGCAGGTCCCGCCGCACCCGCACATCGGGTTGCAGACGGTGTCCTGGCTGGTCGAGGGCGAGATCTGGCACCAGGACAGCGTGGGCAGCCGTCGGCTCGTGCGTCCCGGGCAGCTCCCGCTGATGACCGCGGGGCACGGCATCGCGCACTCCGAGCAGTCCCCGCCGGAGCACTCGTCGAACCTGTACGGGGCGCAGCTGTGGGTGGCCCTGCCCGAGCGGTCCCGGCGGATCGCGCCGTCATTCGAGTTCCACTCGTCGCTGCCGAGGCACGAGCTGCGGCAGGGCGGCGTCACCGTGCTGGCCGGGGACGTCGACGGCGCGGTCTCACCGGCCACGACGCACACGCCGCTGGTCGGGGCGAGCGTGGCCGTCGACGCGGGCGGGCGGGTGACCGTGCCGCTGGAACCGGACTTCGAGCACGCCGTCCTGGCGCTCTCGCCCGGGTTGACCGTCGCCGACATCGCCGTCCCGCCGGGCGCGATGCTCTACCTCGGCCGCGGTCGCGACGCGGTCGGGCTGAGCGCGGAGGTCGCGGGGCAGGCCATGCTGCTGGGCGGTGAGCCGTTCGCCGAGGACCTGGTGATGTGGTGGAACTTCGTGGGCCGCAGCCACGAGGACATCGCCGAGGCCCGCGCGACCTGGGAGCGCGAGCACGACAGCGATCTCGCCGACCGCCGGTTCGGCCCGGTGCACGGCTACGAGGGGCCCGCGCTGCCCGCGCCCGCGCTGCCCAACGCGCGGTTGAAGGCCAAGGGCCGCTACCACCGCTGACCCCGCCGCCGTGGCGTGCCTCACCGCCGCGCCGCGCGCGGAATACGTCCCGAGGGGGCGTTGTTGGCAGGGTTAGTTCAAATCTGAAGCAACAAGGGGTGGTCAGGATGCAGTTCGGGGTCTTCACCGTCGGCGACGTCACGCCCGACCCGACGACCGGTCGCACGCCCACCGAGGCCGAGCGGATCAAGGCGACGGTCGCCATCGCGCGCAAGGCCGAAGAAGTCGGCATGGACGTGTTCGCCACCGGCGAGCACCACAACCCGCCGTTCATCCCGTCCTCGCCGACGACGATGCTCGGCTACATCGCGGCGCAGACCGAGCGGCTGATCCTGTCCACGTCGACGACGCTGATCACGACCAACGACCCGGTCAAGATCGCCGAGGACTACGCGATGCTGCAGCACCTGGCCGACGGCCGGGTGGACCTGGTGCTGGGACGCGGCAACCAGGGGCCGGTGTACCCGTGGTTCGGCCAGGACATCCGCCAGGGCATCCCGCTGGCGATCGAGAACTACGCGCTGCTGCACCGCTTGTGGCGCGAGGACGTCGTGGACTGGCAGGGCCGGTTCCGCACGCCGCTGCAGGGCTTCACCTCCACGCCGCGACCGCTGGACGGGGTGCCGCCGTTCGTGTGGCACGGCTCGATCCGCAGCCCGGAGATCGCCGAGCAGGCCGCCTACTACGGCGACGGCTTCTTCCACAACCACATCTTCTGGCCCGCCGAGCACACCCGCCGCATGGTCGAGCTGTACCGCAACCGGTTCGAGCACTACGGCCACGGCAAGGCCGACCAGGCGATCGTCGGGTTGGGCGGGCAGACGTTCATCCGGCACAACTCCCAGGACGCGATCAAGGAGTTCCGGCCGTACTTCGACAACGCGCCGGTCTACGGCGGCGGCCCGTCGCTGGAGGACTTCGCGGCCCAGACGCCGCTGACGGTCGGCAGTCCGCAGCAGGTCATCGACCGGACGCTGGGCTTCCGCGAGTACGTCGGCGACTACCAGCGCCAGCTGTTCCTGCTCGACCACGCGGGCCTGCCGCTGAAGACCGTGCTCGAACAGCTCGACCTGCTCGGCGAGGAGGTCATCCCGGTGCTGCGCAAGGAACTCGACGCGCGCAAGCCGGAGCACGTGCCCGACGCGCCCACCCACGAATCGCTGCGGGCGCAGCAGGAAACGGAGGGGAAGTCGGCATGACCCGCATCCTCGCGATCTCCGCAGGGCTCTCGCAGCCGTCGAGCACCCGGATGCTCGCCGACCGGCTGGCCGCGGCCACCGGCGGCGAGCTGGGCGACGGCGCCACGATCGACGTGGTCGAGCTCCGCGACCTCGCCCACGACATCACCGACAACCTGCTGACCGGCTTCGCCAACCCGCGCCTGCGGGAGGTGCTCGACCGGCTCGACGCCGCCGACGGGCTCATCCTGGTGAGCCCGACGTTCACCGCCTCCTACAGCGGGCTGTTCAAGTCCTTCATGGACGTCGTCGACCCCGAGTCGATGGCGGACAAGCCGGTGCTGGTCGCCGCGACCGGCGGCACCGAGCGGCATTCGCTGGTGCTCGACCACGCGCTGCGCCCGCTGCTGGCGTACCTGCGGGCCCGAGTCGTGCCCACCGCCGTGTACGCCGCCAGCGGTGATTGGGGCGGCGACACCGATCTCAACCGGCGCATCGCCCGCGCCGCCGGTGAGCTCGCCGACGTCGTGCGGGGCCGACCGGCCCAGCCGAAGAGCGACCCGTTCACCGATCCGACGCCGTTCGCCGAACTCCTCCAGGAAACCGCGACGCAGTGAGGGATGCCATGACCGACGAGAACACCGAAGCGGCGGTCGCCCGGTCGACCGACCGGGACCGCTACGACGTCACCACCGCCGGAGCTCTGGCGGGGTTCACCGAGTTCGTCGACCTGGGCCAGCAGCGGATCTTCTACCACACCGAGATCGGCGAGGAGTTCGGCGGACGCGGGCTGGCCGGCGCGCTCGTCGGGCGCGCGCTGG
Source organism: Saccharopolyspora sp. NPDC002578 (assembly GCF_053592695.1). Classification (NCBI taxonomy): domain Bacteria; kingdom Bacillati; phylum Actinomycetota; class Actinomycetes; order Pseudonocardiales; family Pseudonocardiaceae; genus Saccharopolyspora; species Saccharopolyspora sp. NPDC002578. Next base: position 12,042 of record NZ_JBSFWJ010000083.1, read on the forward strand.
CCGACACCCGCGAGGCGGGCCTGCGCATCGTGCCGGTGTGCCCGTTCGTCGCGAAGTACCTCAAGAACCACCACGAGTTCGACGACCTCGTCGACGCGGTCACGCCGAACGCGCTGGCCGCGGTGCGCCAACGGACGAGGTGATCGCGTGGCGGAGCAGATCTTCATCGACAAGCGGACCCCGACGGTGTTCAAGGCGCTGAACGCGACCGCGGCCGAGGTGACGGCCCAGGCGCGGGACCTCGGCCTGGAGCGGGTGCTGCTGGAACTGGTCAACATCCGCGCCTCGCAGCTCAACGGCTGCGCGTTCTGCCTGGACCTGCACACGCGCCGCGCGCTCGAGGCGGGGGAGACGACCCAGCGGCTGGGCGTGCTGCCGGGCTGGCGCGACACCGACCTGTTCACCGCGCGCGAGCGGGCGGCGCTGGAACTGGCCGAGGCGGTGACGCTGGTCGCCGACCGGCATCCCGGCGAGGCCGACCGGGCGCGGGCGCGCGAGGCGCTCAGCGACGACGAGATCTCGCTGGTGATCTGGGCGGCCGTCGCGATCAACGCCTTCAACCGGGTGTCGATCATGTCGGGCCACCCGGTCCGACGCCGCGAAGCCTGACCCGAGCAGGACGCGGCCGGGCACCCCCGGCCGCGTCCGCTATGCCCCGGGCCGGTCGCCGAACTCGTTGTCAGGTCGGCTGCGCGGGGTCGGTGAGGTCGGATTCGATCCGCGGCACGAGATCGCCGAAAACCCGTTGCAATCGTTCCTTGGTCTGTCGGATCAACCAGGACTTCAAGGGATCCACGCAATGTTCGACCACTGCCGGGTGCCGGGGCGGAGATTTGCACATCAGCACCGCCAGCGCGCGCAACGCCGGTAGCAGCGCTTTGGCGTCACTGATCAGCGTCAACCCGAGCGCGCCGGTAAGTCGCTTCCAGACATGCCGCACGCAGGCTGCCACGACCTTCCCCTGGATCTTGGTGAGTCCGTTCGCGCTGCGCGATTCGGTGATCTTCTTCGCCACTTGGTCCGGGACCGAGTCGAGCACGCGGTTCGATTCCGCGATCACCACGACCAGCGCCACGAGCAGTTCGCACCAGAAGTGATCCGCCATGGCCCGACGAGTCGCGGGCGGCAGCGGCCCCAAGTCTTCTTCGACCGCGTTGAGGACCTCCCCGAGCATGTTTCCCAGCGCCTCGACCTGCTGGGCCTCCGAGGTGGCGCTGGCGAGAGCGCGGTCCGTGGCCGCCGGATCGTGCTCAGGCGCGGAGCGGTCGGAAGGGGCGCTTCGCCCGTCCTCCGGTTGCCGAGGGCTCGCATCGCCGGGGGCGTCAGGCTTGCGGGACGTCCTAGGCGCGGAGCCGAACTGCGCGCTCGATTCCGAGATGTTCTCTCGGCGGCGGGGGCGCACCTGCTTCCGGAACCAGGTGATCAGGTCGAACCGGGCTGAATCAACGGCCGCTTTCTTGTGCGGGAGAGTGGCTTTCGGCCGCTTCTGGTTCTTCGAGTCCTGGTTGTCGCACTGTTCCTTCCACCTGCGGTCGACGTCCCGTTCGAAGTCGCGCAGCTCCTGTGGCGTTCCGTCCCTGATCAGTCGAAAATCTCCCACCCAGCCGTGCTGTGTTCCGGTGCAGTGGCCGCACTCGCACTTATCTCTGGTGGCTGTTGCGCAATTCTCGGGATGCTTGCGATCCGGTGCCAAATTCTCCCCCGAACGAACTCGACGGTCGTTCGTCGAATGGTTCCGGTCGCGGGTGGTCGGCTCGTACCGCTGCTCCAGCGAAACTCGTTGCGTGATCGATTTCGAGAAGTGCGCGCCGCGTTCAAGGCCGATCGAGTTGTTCCCTGTCGCCGATGAATCTCGCCGGATGCAGGAAGTGCGCTCGGATGGGCTGACCGAGGGATGTCGAGCTCAACTTGATCCACCAGCCGATTGAGCTCAGCTGGGACCTGGTGCGTTCTTCGTCCGGCCTCCCGGCCCTTCACACCCGGTGCGCTGATCGGTTCCCGCGCGGGGGAGACGGAGGGGCGTCGCCGCTTTCGACTGACGCTTCCGCTCAGGGCACCAGGAGGTGTTCTCGGCCGAACATCTTCGCGGCGTCGCGGGCCGTCGGGACGCCCGCGTCGAGGTCGGCGCCCGCTTCGCGCAGGGCCGCGACCACGTCGTCGGCGCCCTTGAACAGCGCGCCCGCGATCGGAGCCTGGTCCCGCGCGTTGCGCAGGTCGGGGTCGGCGCCGTGGTCGAGCAGCGCGCGGACCGTGGCCGCGTGGCCGTGGTAGGCGGCGAGCATGAGCAGCGTGTTGGAGTCCGAGTCGGTCACGTCGACGGGCAGTCCGTGGCCGACGAACTCGATCAGCTGCGCGGTGTCGCCCTCCCTGGCCAGGTCCATGGCGATCGCCACGACGCGTTCGACCTGCTCGGGCGTGAGTCCGCCATCGCTCATGACTTCTCCTGGTCTGCGAAGGGAAATCCCCGGTGCGGTGCGCGAAGCCGCGCACCGCACCGGGGAATCATCGGGGTTCCGCCGTCAGCGGATGCCTCAGAGCTCGCCGTCCGCGAGGGCCTTGATGGCCTTGCGAACGCCTTCGCCGTAGGCCGGGTCGGCCTGGGTGCAGTTGTGGATGTGGCGCTCGATGGTGGCCTGGGAGGCACCGTCGATGGCCCGCGCGGTGTTCGCGAAGAGCACCTGCTGCTGCTCGGGCGACATGTTCCGGAACAGGTTGCCGGGCTGCTCGAAGTAGTTGGCGTCGTCCTCGCGGTAGTTGAACCGGTCGGCGACACCGCCCACGGCCTGCTGCGGCTCGCGGTAGGAGGGCTGCTCCTGCCAGCGGCCGTAAGAGTTCGGCTCGATCGCCGGGGTGGCCCCCTGGTTGCCGTCGACGCGCATCGCGCCGTCGCGGTGGAAGGAGTTCACCGGGTTCTTCGGCGCGTTGACCGGGATCTGGTGGTGGTTCACGCCGAGGCGGTAGCGCTGCGCGTCACCGTAGGAGAACAGCCGGCCCTGCAGCATCTTGTCCGGCGAGTAGCTGATGCCGGGCACCAGGTTGCTCGGCGCGAACGCGGCCTGCTCCACGTCGGCGTGGTAGTTCTCGGGGTTGCGGTTGAGCTCCCACTCGCCGACCTCGATCAGCGGGTAGTCCTTCTTCGACCACACCTTGGTGAGGTCGAAGGGGTGGAAGCGGTAGCCGTCGGCGTCGGCCTCCGGCATGACCTGCACGTACAGCTTCCACTTGGGGAAGTCGCCGTTCTCGATCGAGTCGAACAGGTCGCGCTGGTGCGACTCGCGGTCCTTGCCGACGAGGGCCTCGGCCTCGGCGTCGGTGAGGTTCTTGATGCCCTGCTGGGTGCGGTGGTGGAACTTCACCCAGAACCGCTCGCCGTCGGCGTTGATCAGGCTGTAGGTGTGCGAGCCGAAACCGTGCATGTGCCGGTACGACGCGGGGATGCCGCGGTCCGACATGACGATCGTGACCTGGTGCAGCGCCTCGGGGAGGTTCGTCCAGAAGTCCCAGTTGTTCTCGGCGTCGCGCATGTTGGTGCGCGGGTCGCGCTTGACCGCGTGGTTGAGGTCGGGGAACTTCAGCGGGTCGCGGAAGAAGAACACCGGGGTGTTGTTGCCGACGAGGTCCCAGTTTCCTTCGTCGGTGTAGAACTTCAGCGCGAAGCCGCGGATGTCGCGCTCGGCGTCGGCCGCGCCGCGCTCACCGGCGACGGTCGAGAAGCGGGCGAACATCTCGGTCTTCTTGCCGACCTCGGAGAAGATGTCGGCCGCGGTGTAGCGAGTGATGTCGTTGGTCACCGTGAAGGTGCCGAACGCGCCCGACCCCTTGGCGTGCATCCGGCGCTCGGGGATGACCTCGCGGTCGAAGTGGGCCAGCTTCTCCAGGAACCACAGGTCCTGCAGCAGCATCGGGCCGCGGGCGCCCGCGGTCATCGAGTTCTGGTTGTCCGTGACCGGCGCGCCGGCCGCGGTCGTCAACGGCTTCTGGTTGTTCTCGGGCAAAACTCGCTCCTGTTCGGGATCATTCGTCGCGTGCGAGGCAGGCCGGGCACCTTCCCCAGAAGGTCACCTCGGCCTCGTCGAGGTCGAAACCCCACGAGTCCTGGACGTCGAGGCACGCAGCCTCGCCGACCGCACTGCTGACGTCGGTGACGGCGCCACAGGCGCGGCACACCAAGTGGTGGTGGTGATCGCCCACGCGGGTCTCGAACCGCGCGGGCGAGCCCGCCGGTTCGATGCGACGGACCAGGCCCGCTTCGGTGAGCGCGCGCAGCACGTCGTAGACCGCCTGGGTCGACACCGAACCCAGATCGCGGCGAACGGCCGTCGCGATGGTGTCGGTGTCCGAGTGGGGGTTGTCCGCGACCATCGCCAGCACCGCGACCCGCGGGCGCGTCACCCGCAGCTCGGCTTCCCGCAGGAGAGCGGTGGCGTCGATGGCCGACATGGCACGAGCCAAGCAGCTTTTCTGGAATTAGTCAAATTTAGGCGAGGTGTGGCGTGGCGCGCCGAAGCGCTCGCGGTGCTATGTGGCGACCACGGTCACGGGCCCTCGTTTTCGCAGATCATAGCGCCGTGTCAAGATCATCTCGGGGTTGCCTCAGGCGCGGGAGATCGTCACCGATCGTTCGCCGCGCGTCCACCGAACGGGGGGCTGGGGCTCAGCGGGCCAGGTAGGCGCTGCGGGTCCACAGGTGGAACACCCCGTAAGCCCGGTACGGCGACCACGCGTGCGCGCGGTCGCGGGCCTCGGCGGCGGTGGCCGCGCCGAGAGCTCGCCGCAGGACCAGATCGCCGGCCGGGCACGCGTCCCGATCCCCGAAGGCGCGCAACGCCAAGTAGTCCACCGTCCACGGTCCGACTCCGGGCAGCGCCAGCAGCGCGCGCCGCTGCCGCTCGACGTCGCCGTCCGGGTGCAGCGCCAAGCCGCCGGCGAACGCCTCCGCGAGCGCGTGCAGCGTCCGCGCCCGAGCCCCCGTGATGCCGACGGCGGCGCGCAGCTCGTCGACCGAGACCCCCGCCAGCGCGTCCGGAGCGGGGAACTCGACCAGCCCGCACGACCGCGGCGTGCCGTAGGCGGCGAGCAGCCGGGACGTGAAGGTGCGGGCGGCGGCCAGGCTGACCTGCTGGCCGAGCACCGTGCTCAGCGCCGCCTCGAACCCGTCCGCGTAGCCGACGATCCGCAGTCCCGGCCGGGCGCGGACCAGCGGCCGCAGCGCCGGATCGGCGGCGAGGACGGCGTCGACCCGCTCCACGTCGGCGTCCAGGTCCAGCCACCGCCGCGTGATCGCCACCGCCTCGTGCTCGCCGCCGTCGAAGTCCGCGGTCAGTTCCACGTGCTCGGCGGTGAGCCGCGCGGTGACCCGGGTGGAGCCGCCGGGCAGCCGCAGCAGCCGGGTGACGGTCCGGGCGTCCCGGTCGACCTGCTCGACGCCGGGCACGGCGTGCGCCGCGAGCGCGGCCATCGCGGGCTCCACTGCGAACGGGCCGCCCGTGGCGAGCCGCAGCGCGGTCACGGCCGCTGCCAGATCCCGGAGGAACCGCGGCGGTGGCTGCCGACCAAGTGGGTGTCGACGATGCCGACGGCCTCCATCAGCGCGAACATCGTGGTCGGCCCGACGAACCGGAAACCCTTGCGGCGCAACGCCTTAGACAGCGCCACCGACTCCGGTGAGGTGGTCGGGACCTCTTCGGGGGTGCGCGGGCGCGGAGTCGTCTCCGGCTGGAACGACCACACGAACTCCGCCAGCCCGCCCTCCGCGCGCAGGTCCGCGGTGGCGCGGGCGTTGCTGATCGTGGCGCGGATCTTGGCCTGGTTGCGCACGATTCCCGCGTCCGCGAGCAGCCGGGCGACGTCGTGCTCGGTGTAGGCGGCCACCGCATCCGGGTCGAAGTGGTCGAACGCCGCCCGGAACGCGGGGCGCTTGCGCAGGATCGTCGCCCACGACAAACCCGCCTGGAACCCCTCCAGCGAGACCCGCTCGAACATCGCCTGCTCGCCGCGCACCGGCAGGCCCCACTCGGTGTCGTAGTACTCCCGCAGCAGCGGGTCGCGCGCCGCCCACGGCGTGCGGGCCAGGCCGTCCTCGCCGATGATCACGCCGTTGTCCGCAGGTACGTCGATGGGACTCACGCCCTCCATGATCCGGGGTCAGCCCAGGCCGGTGACCCGCAGGGTGATGTTGATGCGCCCGCTGCTCAACCCGGTCTCCGGGTCCGCGGTGCCGGGGCGGACGGCAGGCACGCCGTGGAACGCCAGCCGCGACGGGCCGCCGAAGACGAACAGATCACCCGAGCCCAGTTCCACATCGGTGTAGGGCTGCCCGCGCGACTCCGGATTGCCGAAGCGGAACACGCAGGAGTCGCCGATGCTCAACGACACCACCGGTTCCCGCGACCGCTCGTCCTTGTCCTGGTGCATGCCCATCTTCGCGTGCTCGTCGTAGAAGTTGATCAGCGCGGTGTCCGGGTCGTAGGCGTCGGCCGGTTCACCGGCGGCGGCCAGCGCCGCGCGGCCGAGCTCACCGAGCCACTCCGGGAACGGGGCCACCCGCGTCCCGTCCACGTCGTCGGCGGTGCGGCTGTAGGCGTACGGGTACCAGTGCCAGCCCAAGCACACCGTGCGCACCGACATCCGGTGCCCGCTGGGCAACCGCGCCGCCCGCATCGGAACCGGGCCGCGCGCCCAACCCCGGCAGGCGTCCACCAGCTCCCGCTGCCGCCCGACGTCCAACCACCCCGGCACGTGCACCGCGCCAGGGGCGACGGTTCGCGTGGGCAGGGGGAACAGGGGTGAGCTCATCGGCTCGATTCTCCTCCCCGCCGCCTTCGTTGCACCCGACTGCGCCGCACTGGGGAGCACCGCAGTGCCCGCCGAGGCGGAACTCCGATGCGAGTGAACGGACCGCTTGTCCAACGGGATTGGTCGAACGGTCCGTTCACTCTCGCGAAGTTGCCGGGCGGGCGGTAGAACGGCCGATCATCCGTGCCGGATGCTCTGTTTGCCGGAGTCGGGCGACACTGCGAGTGATCGAACCAGTACGGTGCGTCCTGTTGCGTCGCCTGGCGGGCAGGCGTTCCACATCTCGTGAACTGGAGCAGCGGTGCAGGACTTGGTCCCCTTCCTGGGGTGCGGAGGCATGGGGCTGATGCTCTGGGGTGCTTGGTACGGGTTCTTCCGTCGGGGCAAGGGAGATCCGGCCGTGCCGCGGAACTTCTGGATCCGCTTCGGCGTCGGCTACGCGTTGTTCGCCCTCGCGCTCACCGTTGACCCCGCGATTCCACTCGCCGACGCGTTGATCGGCCTGGTGTTCTTGACCGGAGTCGGAGTGCTGGGCTGGGGCGTCGCCTTCGGAGCGCGGCGGGTGGGCAGGCGGGGCCGTGGTGCGGCTCGCGGTTCTTTGACGAGGGCCGGGGTGGGGATCGCGCTGATGGCCCTCTCGTTCGCGCTCGTCCCGTTCGTGTCGACGGACGAACCGGAGGGCGGCTCGCGGCAAGCAGCGGCGGCGCCCGCGACGCCACTGCCGGACTCGCCCGCGCCCGTGCCGATTCCGCCCGAGTCGTCCCCGGTCGCCCCGGCCGGTGCGCCGCGCGATGCGCAGCAGGCCGTGGTGGTGTCGGTCGACGACGGTGACGAGCTCCAGTTGGCGGCGCACGCGGCCGGAACGATCCTCCCGAGCACCGACGCGGTCCGCGTGCGCTTGCTGAACATCGAAGCGACCGATCCCGGCGAGTGCTCGCACCAGGAATCCGTGGACCACCTGCGGGAGCTGGCTCCAGTGGGAAGCACGGTGTGGGTCCGGCATGATCAGCGGCCGCAGGACCAGGAAGGCCGGTTCTTGCTCCATGTCTGGAACGACTCCGGGGTGTTCACGAACAAGTCGATGGTCGCGGACGGGTTCGCGCAGGCCCAGGCCGACCACCCGAACACGACGCGCTGGTCCGAGATCGCGGCCGAGCAGCACTCGGCGCAGGCCCGGAGCGTCGGTGTCTGGGCCGAATGCCCGTACTTCGGTGCACCGGAATCGGGGGACCCGAGTCCGAAACCGCGCCCGAACCCGGAACCTGACCCGCGGCCGAGCCCGGAACCGAGCCCGGCCGAAACCTCGGACTCGGATTCGGCCGACGAAAGCGGCAGCGCGTATTACCGGAACTGCACGGCGGCGAAGAACGCCGGTGTCGCCCCGCTGCACCGAGGTGAACCTGGATACGGCTCGCACCTCGACCGGGACGGCGACGGCACCGCCTGCGAGAGCTAGCGGTTCGCGCGCGTGCACGAAACCGGCGCTCAGCAGTGGTAGTGGTTCGGATTGCACGGTCCGCCGAGGTCCCGCCTTACGCGGGCGTCTCGCTGCTCGCCGTCCGCTTCGACAACGACGCTGTCCGCTGCACGCGCTGCCGGCTCCGCTGGTCTGGGACGGTGTGTCCGGGATGACGCTGCTCGGCGACGCGGCGCACCTCATGTCGCAGTTCGGTGGTTTCGGCGTGAACCTGGCGCTGCTCGATGCCGTGGAACTCGCCCGCGCGCTCGCTGGATCATCCACAGTGGACTCGCCGATCTTCCGCTGCGAGAAGATCATGATGGTCCGATCCGACCCGCTCGCAGGGGGGGGCAACGAGGCTCTTGTCGACTTGTTCGCGCCCGAAGAGTGCGACCTGTCCGACATCCCCGACTGTGCGGAGGAGGAGCGTTGCTACAAGGAGTCCGTGGCCGAATATCGCCGCGCCCACGTGGAATCCGCGCCGCGCCCGATCGACCAGCTCCGCGCGCTGCTGTCCTGGCCCGGCATCACGGGTGCAGGTGGGATCGCTGGCCGTCGTGGTCGAGGATGGTGAGGATCTCCGCCGGGCCGCCGTGGGCGCCGAAGGCGTGCGGGGTCATCGTGGAGAACTGGGCGGCCTGACCGGTTTCGACGAGGATGGTCCGTTCGCCGAGCACCAGCAGCACCGTGCCGGACAGCACGGTGAACCAGTCCTTGCCGGGGTGCACGCCGAGCTTCCCGGAGTCGGGCGCCGGTGCCGGTTCGGTGAGGCGCATCTTGGCGACGGTCATCCCGTGCGGGCCCGAATCCTTGCTGAGCAGCCAGGTCGTGGCACCCCGGTTCTCGTCGTGCACGGGCCGGATCACCACGTCCTCGTCGGTCGCCGATTCGACGAGCTGGTCGAGCGTCGTGCCCAGCGCGCGGGCCAGCGGCGCGAGCTGGTCGAGGCTGATGCGCCGGTGCCCGGTCTCGATGCGGCTGAGCGTGGAGGTGCTCAGGTAGCAGCGCGTGGCCAGCTCGTCGAGCGACAGGCCGCGGGCCGTGCGCAGGCTCTTGATCCGCTGGCGGACCAGGGCGTCCAGATCTCCGTCTTGCTTCATGCGCAAAATGGTATGCCATCGGAGCAAAGCGCGGCTAGCTTGGAGGCATGGCACACCACGAACACCAGCACTCCACCGCGGCCGACGACGCGACGCAGCTCGAGATGCTCGACCTCGACGCGGAAGTCCTGCACGAACACCTCGCCGAGATCACCGCCTCGCTGCGTGAGCTCGCCGCACCACCCGTCCGCCGCGTCCTCGACCTCGGCAGCGGATCCGGCACGGGCACCTTCGCCCTGCTCGACGGTTTCGAGGCGGCCACCGCGATCGCCGTGGACGCCTCCGAGCCGATGCTGGCCCACCTCGCCGAGAAGGCCGCCGCGCGCGGCGTGGGCGACCGGGTCCGCACCGTGCAGGCCGACCTCGACGAATCGTTCCCGCGGTTCGACGGCCCCATCGACCTGGCGTGGGCCTCCGCGTCGATGCACCACCTGTCCGACCCCGCCCGCGTCCTGTCCGAGGTCTTCGCCGCCTTGCGCCCCGGCGGACTGCTCGCGGTGGCGGAACTGGAAGGCTTCCCGCGCTTCCTGCCCGACGACCTCGGCTTCGGGCGGCCCGGCTTCGAACAGCGCTGCCACGACCTGCTCGCCGCGAAGCGCGCCGAACACCTCCCGCACATCAGCGCCGACTGGCGGGCGCTGCTGGCCGAAGCCGGATTCACCGTGGCGGCGGACCGGACCTTCGACATCCACCTGTCTGCGCCGCTACCCGCCGCGACCGCCCGCTACGCCGAGGTCACGCTGCGCCGCATGCACCCGTTCCTCGCCGCCCACCTCGACGCCGACGACGTGGCCACCCTCGACACCCTGCTCGCCGACGGCCCCGGCGGAGTCCTCCACCGCGACGACCTCGCGGTCCGCACCACCCGAACCTTCCTGGCAACCACCCGCCCGTGAAGCCGCATCCCTCCGAGGCGAGGTGACCGCCGAAAGCGATGTGGGGTGAACGGACCGTTCGTCCAATCCCGTTGGGCGAACGGGCCGTTCACTCGGTCCCGGAGCAGAGGCAGGTGGGTGCCCCGTCCGACCCATCCGGCGGCGACCGAGTTCGTGGATGGAGTGAACGGACTGTTCGTCCGATCTGGTTGGGCGAACGGTCCGTTCACTCGTCGCTGGGTGCAGCGTGCTGGGTCGGTGGGGGTGCAGCTCGTGGTGTGAGGCGGGCGGGTTCGCGGCTCGGAGTGAACGGACCGTTTGCCCAATGCCGTTGGGCGGACGGTCCGTTCACTCAACGGCGGGTGGGCGGCGGCGTGCTGCGGGTGAGTTCACGGCTGGGGTGAACGGACCGTTCGTCCAGTCTCGTTGGGCTAACGGTCCGTTCACTCCTCCCCTGTGGTCGGCGGCCGGGACGTGGGTGGGCTTCGGGTTGCTTCGGGGTGGGGAAGCGCACTCGGGAGCATCCTCGGCGGTCGCGGGACGTCTTCAGGGGTGAGAAGCGAGTCGAGCTTGGAGGACGACATGACCACGAAGTTCCGCCGCATCGCCGCCGCCACCGCCGTCGCGGGTGCCGCGTTCGGCATCACCGCGCTGACCGCGGGCCCGGCCGTGGCGAACCCCAGCGACGCGCTGTGCACGAGCGACGACGTCAACGTCACGGTGACGAAGGACCCCGAGCACGCCGCCGGGCACGAGGCGTTCCTCGTCGACTACACCGCGGCGAGCCCGACGACGAACTGCAAGCTCCAGGGCGTCCCGGCCGGGGTGAGCTTCCACGGCGGTGAGGCTCCGATCCCGGGCGTGACGGTGAACCCGGAGTCGAGTCCCGCCGCGCCGGTGAACCTGACCGCGTCGAAGCCCGCGTTCTCGCGGTTCGTGCAGCAGACCGGGGCGCCGGCGAATCCGACCGTGCCGGCCTCCGTCGAGTTCGACCTGGAGAACGGGCACGTGGCCGCCGTGTGGCCCGCCGGGGAGTCGATCAAGGGCGACGTCCTGACCGCGACGCCGATCGCGCAGCGCTGAAACCGCAGGTGGCCGCGCGCTCACGACGAGCTCGATCACCTCGGGCACCCGGCGATGTCGCGGGGTGAACGGACCGTTCGTCCGATCCGATGAGCTCGTGCCGGGTGAGGTCCTCGCTCTGGTCGCTGGTCCACGGCGCGAGCAGGGCGCGTTGCAGGGCGAGGTCTTCGGGGGTGGCGTCGT
>NZ_JBSFWJ010000084.1:0-22883 GCF_053592695.1 Saccharopolyspora sp. NPDC002578
CTTCTCGCTGCGGGATCTTTTTCCCGAGTGGCTCCGCCACGAGGGAAAAAGCTGTCCTCGCGAGAAGGAAGCTGAGAACCCGCGGGTGGTCACCTTTTTGACGTGGGCTATGTGCTTCGCACATACAGGCACGGCCTTCGGCCGCCGGGCAGGCTTGGCTTCGCCGCCCACTGCACGGCTTCGCCGCGAGGCACGGCCTACGGCCGCAAGGTAGACGGGACTTCGTCCGCCCCACTGCACGGCTTCGCCGCGAGGCACGGCCTTCGGCCGCTAAGCAGGCGTGCTTCGCCGCCCACAGCGCGGCGTCGCCGTAAGGCAGGGCCTGTGGGTGTGGGGTCGCTGTTTGAGGTGCTGGGTTGGGCTTCGTTGTTCGGTGGGTGGGGTGGCTGCCTGTGCTCGGGGGCTTCAGGGCTTGCCGGGCTGGGCTTCGGCTGCGGGGGTGCGGCCTGCGGTGATGCGCCAGCGGGTGGCGCGGGTGGCGGCCGTGGTCAGGGCGGTCAGGGCTGTGCGGCGCACCGCCGGGTCAGGGCCGTCCGGCTCGGTGTTCTCCAGCACCGAGCGCCAGCCGACCTGGCACTCCTGCTCCGCGATGATCAGCACGGCGATCGCCGAACCCTCGTCGGTCATCGGCTGCGGCAGCGAATAGGCGGGCGAGGCCGCCGGGGGAGTGGCCCCCGTGGCGCGGATCAGGCGCTGCGCCTCGTCCCGATGCCCCTCGTGCACGCCGGTCGCCTCCGCGACCGCCGAGCGGACCTGGGGGCGCGACACGAACGCCGTCACCAGCTCGTAGGTCCACACCGCGGCGTGCTCCGCGCGCAACGCCGCGGCCAACGCGGTCGCGCCCGCTTCGGTCAGTTCCTCGCTCACGCCAGCACCTCCGCCAAGCTCGCGCAGCTGGCCGAGACCGAACCGGTCAGCCCCGAGCGGTAACCCGGCAACGTCGGGCACAGCTTCGCCGCGGACTGCTCGGCGAGCGCCAGCGCCTTCTTCAACTCCGCCTTCGCCGCGTCCGCCGACGCCGGCACCTGGACCGCGGGCGCCGAGTGCCGGCGCGGCTCGTCCGGCGGGTCCAGCCGGTCGATCTCCCGCTGCAGCAGCCGCGCGTGCTCCGACCGGATCTCCGCGACGGCGCCGGCCTCCGCCCCCAGCGCGCGATGCGTCCGCGCGACGCCCTGCGCCAGCGCGGCGTCCGAGCGGGCCGCGGTCGCCAAGGCCGTCAACGGGTCCGGCACGTCCTCGCCACCGGTGCACGCGGAGGTCGCCACGGCGACGGCGGGCAACGCCGCGAACAGCCGCAACACCTCGCGGCGTCCGACCCGCGAAGGCCCGTTCGGGTGACGGGAGGAGAAGGGGGCTCGCACGCTGATCCATCCTGCCAGGCAGGCCGCGGAGGGCGGCGTCGGCCCGCACGGAGGCCACGCCGCGCCGTGCCTGGAACCGACCAGATAAGCTGGACGACCGCGGCCCGCGCGCCCAGCGCCGGACGCGGTTTCGCGAGTCCGGACGAAGGCGTCACCGCCCGAACCGGTGCGTCGCCGGGCCGCACGATCGGTCCGGCCCGATCACCTCCGAAGTGACCCGATCATCCCCGAATCAAGGAGTGCCAACGTGTCCAGCCCGCCGCGCGATGAGGCCATCGCGCTGCTGGAGCCCGTCGTCGCCGACGCCGTGTCAGCGGCCGGTTTCGACCTTGAGGAGCTCGACGTGCAGCAGGCAGGCAGACGCCGCCTGGTGAAGGTCGTCGTGGACTCCGATGACGGGGTGGGTCTCGACGAGATCTCCGAGCTCAGCCGTGCCGTGTCGAAGGTGCTGGACGCGCACGAACACGTCCTCGCCGGGGCGTACACCCTGGAGGTGACTTCGCCCGGCACCGACCGGCCGCTGACCCGGCCCCGGCATTGGCGCCGTGCCCAGCACCGCCTGGTCAAGATCAAGCTTTCCGACGGCGGTGAACTCACCGCGCGCGTCGGAGCCGCCGCCGACGAGAGCGTCCAGGTGCTCGTGGAGCAGCAGATCCGGACGCTGGCCTACCGTGACATCGAGCGCGCGGTGGTCGAGGTGGAATTCCAGCAGCCACCGGCGCAGGACCTCGTCCTGCTCAAGCGGGCGGCCGACGGCCCGGAAGGCGACGACCGGGAAGACACGGAGGAGTCGAGGTGAACGTCGACATCGCCGCGCTGCGAGCGATCGAACGCGACAAGGACATCCCGTTCGAGACGGTCCTGGAAGCGATCGAATCAGCGCTGCTGACGGCATACCGGCACACCGAAGGGCACCAGCAGCACGCCCGGGTGGAAGTGGACCGCAAGACCGGAGTGGTGCGCGTGCTCGCGCACACCTTGGACTCCGAGGGCGCGGTCGACGAGGAATGGGACGACACGCCCGAGGGCTTCGGGCGGATCGCGGCGACCACGGCGCGGCAGGTCATCCTGCAGCGGCTGCGCGACGCCGAGCACGAGCGCACCTTCGGGGAGTTCTCCACCAAGGAGGGCGAGATCCTCGGCGGTGTCGTGCAGCGCGACGCCAAGGCCAACTCGCGCGGCATGGTCATCGTGCAGGTCGGGGACAGCGAAGGCGTCATCCCCGCCGCCGAGCAGGTGCCCGGCGAGCGCTACGACCACGGTTCCCGGGTCAAGTGCTACGTCGTCGGCGTCTCCCGCAGCGCCCGCGGCCCGCAGATCACGCTCTCCCGCACCCACCCCAACCTGGTGCGCAGGCTGTTCGCGCTGGAGGTCCCGGAGATCGCCGACGGCACCGTCGAGATCCCGGCCGTCGCCCGCGAGGCCGGGCACCGCTCGAAGATCGCGGTGCGCTCCACGGTCGGCGGTGTCAACGCCAAGGGCGCCTGCATCGGCCCGATGGGCTCGCGCGTGCGCAACGTGATGAGCGAACTGGGCGGCGAGAAGATCGACATCATCGACTTCTCCGAGGACCCGGCGACCTTCGTCGGCAACGCGCTGTCGCCGGCCAAGGTGATCTCGGTGGAGGTCGTCGACGAGCGCGCCAAGACCGCGCGCGCCGTCGTGCCCGACTTCCAGCTGTCGCTCGCGATCGGCAAGGAAGGGCAGAACGCCCGGCTCGCCGCGCGGCTCACCGGCTGGCGGATCGACATCCGCAGCGACGCCGACCCCGGCTCGCCGACCACGTCCGCCGGACAGGCGGTCGCCCCGGCGCCCGGCATCGACCCCGGCGCCGGTGCGTCCGGAGCCGACGAACTGCCCGCGGTCGGTACCGCGGAATGACCCCCGTGGCGGCCGGCCGACGACCGGCCGCCACCGCGGTGACGGACTCGGATACAAGTCGTGGCGGCAACGGGTTAGAATCATTGGTGGCTCGACGCGAGGGAGCGAGAATCCGCACAAGATCGCCCGGTACGCACGGCTTCGACCGTGCCGATGGACCGGTTCGGACCTGTGTCGGATGTCGTCTCCGAACGTCGGCCGCCGAGCTGCTGCGAGTGGTGGCCGAGGACGGCTCCGCGGGTTCCGCCGCCGTCCCCGATCCGCGAAGTCGGCGACCGGGCCGGGGAGCATGGTTGCACCCCGATCCCCGTTGCCTTCGGCTCGCCGAGCGACGTCGAGCGTTCCCCCGCGCACTCCGCGTGCCGGGTCCGCTGGACCTCTCGGCCGTGCAGGCACACCTGGACTCCGATCCGGACTCCGGGACGCCGTCGGCGAGCGGCTCATCCCCAGACCGACGCGGGAACCTCCCGTGCGGAAGCAGTTGAAGGAAGCAGGTCGACCCGTCATGAATCAGCCGTGAAGCTGAAGACATGAACGCGCATCGGCAATAGGACGAGGTCGAGCGGGACTGCCGCCCGGCCTCACCCAGATGAGGAGAGCAGTGGCAGGCAAGGCCCGCGTGCATGAGCTCGCAAAAGAGCTCGGTGTAACGAGCAAGGAAGTCCTCAACAAGCTCGCCGAGCAGGGCGAGTACGTCAAGTCCGCGTCGTCCACCGTGGAAGCCCCGGTGGCGCGCCGACTCCGCGACGCATACCCCAAGTCCGGCAAGCCCAACGGCCGCTCCGGTGGCGCGAAGCCCGCGCCGCCGCGCAAGCCCGAAGGTCAGTCCGGTGACGGTGCGCCCAAGCCCGGTCCGAAGCCCGGCCCGCGTCCGCAGGCCCCCGCTCCCGGCCCGAAGCCCGGCGGCCAGCAGGCGCCCGGTGAGAGCACCGGTGCGCCCAAGCCCGGCCCCAAGCCGGGTCCGAAGCCCGGCCCGCAGGCCCCGGCTCCGGAGACCACGCCGTTCGAGCAGGCACCTGCCGCTCAGGCGCCCGCCGCGCAGGCGGGCTCTCAGCAGGAGTCCGCGCCCCAGGGTGGCGAGGAGCGTGCCGCCGGTGCGCAGGGCGGCTCGACCGGTTCGGCTCCGCGCCCCGGCCCGAAGCCCGGCCCGCGTCCCGGTCCGAAGCAGGACCAGAAGCAGGGCGGCGACGCCGACGGCACCGTGCCGCCGAAGCCGCAGGGCTCCAAGCCCAAGCCCGGCCCGCGCTCGCCGCGCGTCGGCAACAACCCGTTCGGCGTCGGCTCCGGCGCTCCGGCGCAGCGTCCGCCGCGGCCCGGTGGCGGTGCCGGCGGAGGACAGCAGCAGCGCCAGGGCGGTCAGGGCCCCGGCCGCGGTGGTCCGGGACAGCGTCCCGACCGCGGTGGTCAGGGTGGCGCAGGCACCGCTCCGGCGTCCGGGACTCCGGCCCCGCGCGGCGGCGGTGAAGGCGGCGGCAACCGCCCGAACCCGGGCATGATGCCGCCCCGGCCGAACCCCGGCATGATGCCGTCGCGCCCGGCCCGCTCCGGTGGCCCCGGTGGCCCCGGCGGCGGTCGTGGTGGCGGTCGTCCCGGCGGTCCCGGTGGCGGCGGTGGCCGTCCCGGTGGCGGCGGCGGTCGTCCCGGTGGCGGTGGCGGCGGCTTCCGCGGTGGCGGCGGTCCCGGTGGTGGCGGCGGCGGTGCTCCCGCCGGCGGGCCCCCGGCGGGCGGCGGTTTCCGCGGTCGTCCCGGCGGCGGTGGCCGTCCTGGTGGCGGCGGTCGCGGTGGCGCTGCCGGTGCCTTCGGCCGTCCCGGTGGTCCGGCGCGTCGTGGACGCAAGTCCAAGCGGCAGAAGCGCCAGGAGTACATGGACAACATGCAGGCGCCGTCGGTGGGCGGTGTCCGCCTCCCGCGCGGTGGCGGGGAGACCCTGCGCCTGCGCCGCGGTGCTTCGCTGACCGACTTCGCCGAGAAGATCAACGCCAACCCGGCTTCGCTGGTGCAGGCGATGTTCCACCTCGGCGAGATGGTCACCGCGACCCAGTCCGTCTCCGACGAGATCCTCGAACTGCTCGGCCAGGAGATGAACTACCGGGTCGAGATGGTCAGCCCGGAGGACGAGGACCGGGAGCTGCTGGAGTCGTTCGACATCAACTTCGGCGACCCGGACAGCTCCGAGGAGCAGCTCGCGGCGCGGCCGCCGGTCGTGACCGTCATGGGTCACGTCGACCACGGCAAGACGCGGCTGCTGGACACGATCCGGAAGGCCAACGTGCAGGCCGGTGAGGCCGGTGGCATCACCCAGCACATCGGTGCCTACCAGGTCGTCACCGAGCTCGAAGGCAACGAGCGGCCGATCACCTTCATCGACACCCCTGGTCACGAGGCGTTCACCGCCATGCGTGCCCGTGGTGCGAAGTCGACGGACATCGCCGTGCTGGTGATCGCCGCCGACGACGGCGTCATGCCGCAGACGGTGGAGGCGATCAACCACTCGCAGGCCGCGGGCGTGCCGATCGTGGTCGCGGTGAACAAGATCGACGTCGAGGGTGCGAACCCGGACAAGATCCGCCAGCAGCTCACCGAGTACAACCTGGTGGCCGAGGAGTACGGCGGCGACACCATGTTCGTCGAGATCTCCGCCAAGCAGGGCACCAACATCGAGGGCCTGCTGGAGGCGATCCTGCTCACCGCGGACGCCGCGCTGGACCTGCGGGCCAACCCCGACATGGAGGCCCAGGGCGTCGCGATCGAGGCGCACCTGGACCGCGGTCGCGGTCCGGTCGCCACGGTCCTCGTGCAGCGCGGTTCGCTGCGGGTCGGTGACTCGATCGTCGCGGGCAACGCGCACGGTCGCGTCCGGCGGATGATCAACGAGCACGACGAGGACGTCACGGTGGCGACGCCGGCGCGTCCGGTGCAGGTCATCGGGTTCACCTCGGTGCCGGGTGCCGGCGACACGTTCCTGGTCGTCGACGAGGACCGCGTGGCTCGGCAGATCGCCGACCGCCGAGGTGCTCGGATCCGGGAGGCGCAGAACGCTGCCAAGCGCAAGCGCGTCAGCCTGGAAGACCTGGACAAGGTGCTCAAGGAGACCAACCAGCTCAACCTGATCATCAAGGGTGACAACTCCGGTACCGTCGAGGCGCTGGAAGAGTCGCTCAGCAAGATCGACGTGGGCGAAGAGGTCGAGCTCCGGGTGATCCACCGCGGTGTCGGTGGCATCAACGAGTCCGACATCAACCTGGCCACCGCGGAGAACACCATTGTCCTGGGCTTCAACGTCCGGGCCGAGGGCAAGGCGGCCGAGGTCGCCAACCGCGAAGGCGTGGAGATCCGGTACTACTCGGTGATCTACCGGGCGATCGAGGACATCGAGCAGGCGCTCAAGGGCATGCTCAAGCCCGAGTACGAAGAGGTCGAGCTCGGCCGGGCGCAGGTCCGCGAGGTGTTCAAGTCCTCGAAGGTCGGCACGATCGCCGGTTGCATGGTCACCGACGGCATCATGCGCCGCAACGCCAAGGCCCGGTTGCTGCGCGACAGCGTGGTCGTCGCCGAGAACCTCACCCTCAGCTCGCTGAAGAGGTTCAAGGACGACGCGACCGAGGTCCGCGACGGTTTCGAATGTGGTCTGACGCTCGGGTCGTACTCCGACCTGAAGGTCGACGACATCATCGAGACCTACGAGATGCGGGAGAAGCCGCGCAGCTGATCCGCTACCGCCGGGGGCCGTCCACACGGGCGGCCCCCGGCGGTCGTGCGGGCCGGAAGTCTCGGGAGACGACGCTGATGTACGTCGGTGCGCTGGAACTGGACTTGCTGCTCGGTGACGTCCACTCGCTGAAGCAGAAGCGCGCCGTGGTGCGGCCCGTGGTGGCCGAGCTGCGGAAGCGCTTCGAAGTGGCCGCGGCGGAAGCAGGGGATCAAGACCTGCACCGCCGGGCGCTGATCGGGGTGAGCGTGGTCTCCGGCGACGCCTCGCACGTGCGCGAGGTGCTGGAGGCGTGTGAGCGCGCGGTCGCCGCGCGCCCCGAAGTGGAACTCTTGTCGGCCCGGCAGCGCATGCTGGGGCCGGAAGACTGACGGCGGTCGACGGGTTGCACCGGTCGCGGGCGTTTCGCCCCGCCGGTGCCGCCCGCCCGTGCCGGTGCTCCGGTCGTCGTGGGCCGACCGGCCGAGGGCCGCAGCCGGGAGCCGTGCCGTGATGGTTCGGCCGCCGGAGGCACGGACCCATGTTCACGCCCGGGTACCCGGGCGCAGGATCGACGGAGGAGGTGCGCCGTGGCGGATACGGCGCGCGCCCGCAGGCTCGCGAAGCGCATCGCGCAGATCGTGGCCTCGGGGCTGGAGTACGAGGTCAAGGACCCGCGACTGGCGATGGTGACGATCACCGACGCTCGGGTCACCCCGGATCTGCGGGACGCCACGGTCTACTACACCGTGTTCGGCGACGACAGCGACTACGCGTCGACGGCCGCCGCCCTGTCCAGCGCCACCGGTGTGCTGCGCACCCGCGTGGGAGCGCAGACCGGGGTGCGGTTCACGCCGACGCTGACGTTCGTCGCGGACACCGTGCCGGACGACGCGCGGCGGATGGAGGAGCTCGTCGCGCGGGCCAAGGAGGCCGACGCCGAGGTCGCCCGGCTGGCTTCCGGAGCGGAGCACGCGGGAGAAGCGGACCCTTACCGTGCGGAACCGGCCGACACCGATGATGACGATGAGGAAACTCCTGGTGACGAGTCGCTGACCGGCACGGATGCCGATCTGCGGCGTCGGCCACACAGTGGTTGAACCGGCCGCTCGAATGCGGTGCGTTATGGGCGGCGCCGTGGTCGTGCGGCGCGTTCGGCGTGGAGGTGAACCCTGTGAACGGGCAACCCGGAACCGCTCAGCCCGGTGAGGGCACCGGCGCCGAGTCCCTCTCCGCGGAGGTCGCGGCGGCGGCGAAGCTGCTCTCCGGAGCCTCCGACGTCACGCTGCTCGCCCACGTCAACCCGGATGCCGACGCGCTGGGCAGCGCGTTGGCGCTGGGCCGGGCGCTGCGCGGCAGGGGAGCTCGGGTGCGGGTGTCGTTCGGGCATCCGGGCGCGGTGCCCCGGTCGCTGCGGGTGCTCGACACCGACGGCCTGATCGTGCCCGCCGACGAGGTGCCCGCGGCGCCGCCGCTGCTCGTGGTGTGCGACGCGGGCAGCCTGCAACGGCTGGGGGCGCTGGCGGGCCGAGTGCGGGCCACCATCGACGCCGGTGGCTCGGTGCTCAACATCGACCACCACGTGGCGAACCCCAGGTTCGGCACCCACCACGTGATCGACGAGACGGCCGTGGCGACGGTGCTGCTGGTGCTGCGGTTGCTCGACGAGCTCGGCGCCCCGCTGGACCTGCCGATCGCGCGGTGCCTGTACGCGGGCCTGGTCACCGACAGCGGCAGGTTCCGCCGGGCGCAGGCGTCCACGCACCTGGTGGCGGCGCGCCTGCTGGAGGCCGGGGTCGAGCCGGACGAGCTGACCCGTTCCCTGATGGACACCCACCCGTTCGCCTGGCTGCCGATGCTCTCCGGCGTGCTGGGCCAGGCCGCGCTGGAACCCGCCGCGGCGCAGGGGCTGGGAATGGTGCACGCGGTGGTGCGGCTGGCGGAGTCCGAACCGGTGCGCAGCGAGGAACTCGACAGCGTGATCGACATCGTGCGGACCACGGCGGAAGCCGAGGTCGCGGTGGTGCTCAAGGAGATCGCCGCGGACCGCTGGTCGGTGTCGTTGCGCGCCGACCGGCGCGTGGACGTCGGCAAGGCCGCGAACCTGTGCGGAGGCGGCGGGCACCGGCTGGCGGCCGGGTTCACCGCGGACGGTTCCGCCGAGGACGTCCTCGACTCGGTGCGCGCGGCCCTGGAGCAGGCCCCGCTGCTGGACTGAACGGCCGGTGGCTCAGCTCTTGCGCCGGGCGCGGAAGGCGGCGACGTGGACCCGGTTCGCGCAGCGGGCCGAGCAGAAGCGCTTCGCCTGGTTCGTCGAGGTGTCCAGGTAGTACGTGGCGCAGTCCGCGGCCTGGCAGCGTCCCCACCGGCCGGTGCCGTGCTGCACGACGCCCTGCGCCAAGCCCCAGGCCGCCGCGGCGGCGACCTCCGTGGCGGGCGGGGCGTCCGGGCCTGCCACGTGCACGTGCCAGCTCGGCCCGTGCCCGGACAGCCGCGGTCGCGGCGGGTGCCGTTCGAGCAGGGCGTTGGTCGCCGCCTGCACCCGCGCCGCGTCTCCGTCGATCATGGCGTCGAACGCGGCGCGCAGACCGGTCGCGACGGTGCGCAGCACTTCCAGGTCGTGTTCGTGGACGCGTTGCGACCACCACGGCTCGTCGTGCAGCGCCGCGCGCAGCCGGTCCAGGCCGGTGAGGTCGGCGTTCGCGAGCCGCAGCGCCAGCTCCGTGTAATCGGCGCTGTCCATGCGAGCTCCTTACCGATAGCCTTCGTCAGGGGCGGATACCGATGTCGCAGCTTACCGGGAGGGTGTCGTGAGCGAGGTCGCCGAGCGGGTGCCGATGCGGACGGTGCTCGGGCTGGCCGTGCCCGCGCTGGGCGTGCTGGCCGCCGAGCCGCTGTACGTGCTCGTCGACACCGCGGTGATCGGGCACCTGGGCGCGGTGCCGCTGGCGGGCCTGGCCCTCGGCGGCACCCTGTTCACGCTGGTGTCCAGCCAGCTCACGTTCCTGTCCTACGGGACGACGGCGCGCACCGCCCGCCTGCACGGCGCGGGACGCCGCAAGGACGCCGTCGCCGAAGGGGTGCAGGCCACCTGGCTCGGCATCGCCGTCGGCGTGCTGCTGCTGGTGCTGGCGCAGCTGTTCGCGGTGCCCATCGCCGAACTGCTCGCCGGGGAGGGGCCGATCGCGGACGCGGCGGCGCGGTGGCTGCGGGTCGCGCTGCTCGGAGCGCCGCTGGTGCTGATCACGATGGCCGGCAACGGCTGGATGCGCGGGGTGCAGGACACCCGGCGACCGCTGTGGTTCGTGCTCGCGGGCAACGGCACCTCGGCGCTGCTGTGCCCGCTGTTCGTGTACCCGCTGGGGTGGGGGCTGGAAGGGTCGGCGGTGGCGAACCTGATCGGCCAGTCCATCTCGGCGGCGCTGTTCCTGCGGGCGCTCGTGGTGGAACGCGCCGGGCTGCGGCCCGATCCGGCGACGATGCGCGCCCAGCTCGGCATGGGCCGGGACCTGGTGCTGCGCACGCTGGCCTTCCAGGCGTGCTTCCTGTCGGCGACCTCGGTCGCCGCCCGCACCGGAGCGGACTCCGCCGCCGCGCACCAGGTGGTGTGGCAGCTGTGGTCCTTCCTGGCGCTCGTGCTGGACTCGCTGGCCATCGCCGCGCAATCGCTGGTGGGCGCGGCCCTCGGTGGTGGTGCTGCGCGGCGGGCGAAGGGACTCGCGCGGCAGATCAGCTGGTACGGGCTCGCGTTCGGAGTGCTGCTCGGCGCCGTGTTCGCCGCGTTGGCGACGGTGCTGCCGAAGGTGTTCACCAGCGATGCCGCGGTGCTCGCGCAGCTGCCGTCGGCGTGGTGGTTCTTCGTGCTGCAGCAGCCGGTGGCCGGAGTGGTGTTCGCGCTCGACGGCGTGTTCCTCGGCGCCGGGGACGCGCGCTACCTGCGGACCGCGACGATGCTCAGCGCCGCCGTCGGCTACCTGCCGCTGATCTGGCTGTCGCTGGCCTTCGGCTGGGGCCTGGCCGGGATCTGGACGGGGCTGAGCCTGTTCATGCTGCTGCGGTTGATCACCCTGCTGCTGCGGGCGCGATCGGGGAAGTGGGCCGTGGTCGGTGCCGAGGTGGGCGCCGCGGCGTAGTGGGCGTTGGCCGCGCGTTCAGCGGTGGATCACCGCTTCGACGGGCCGCCGCCACCGCGCCGGAACGGGTCGGGGATGATTGCCAGCCGTGTCCGAGCACTCCCGAACAGCACGCAACCGTCCCGCCGTCCCGCCCGGTCTGCTCGTGGTGGACAAACCGGCGGGCATGACCTCGCACGACGTGGTGTCCCGCGTGCGGCGCATCATGGGCACCCGCAAGGTCGGGCATGCCGGAACGCTGGATCCGATGGCCACCGGCGTGCTGGTGCTGGGGCTGGAACGGGCCACGAAGCTGCTGGGGCACCTGGCGCTGGACACCAAGGCCTACTTGGCGACGATCCGCCTCGGCGCGGCCACCAGCACCGACGACGCCGAAGGCGAGCTGCTCTCGCAGGCCGACCCGGCCGGGGTGACCGAGCAGGCGATCCGGGACGGCATCGCCGAGCTGACCGGCGACATCCAGCAGGTGCCGAGTTCGGTGAGCGCGGTCAAGGTCAACGGCAAGCGGGCCTACGAGCTGGCTCGCGCGGGCAAGGACGTGGAGCTGGCCGCGCGGCCGGTGACGGTGTCGCGGTTCGACCTGCTGGCCGTCCGCGAGCCGGAAGCGGTCACCGCTGAACCCGACGCCGCCGAGCCGGATGCCGCTGCGGCCGAGCCGGACGCCTGGCCCACCCGGATGATCGAGCTCGACGTGATCGTCGAGTGCTCCTCCGGCACGTACGTGCGGGCGTTGGCGCGCGACCTGGGCGCCCGGCTCGGCGTCGGCGGCCACCTCGGCCAGCTGCGCCGCACCCGCGTGGGGCCCTTCGGCCTGGCCACCGCGCGCACCCTGGAGCGGCTCGAAGCCGAACCGGGCCTGTCGATGGACCTGGACCAGGCCATCGCCACCGCGTTCGCCCGCCACGACACCGACGCGGGCACGGTGCGCGCGCTCACCCACGGGCAGACCATCCCCGCCACCGGCGTCGCGGGCACCTGCGGAGTGTTCGGGCCGGACGGTCGCGCGGTGGCGCTGGTGCAGGACGAGGGCCGCACCGCGCGGCCGGTGCTGGTGCTGACCCCGGCGGGCTGAACGACCTGTCCGGGGGCAGGCAGTAGGCTTGCCAGCCGTGCAGCGTTGGCGCGGTTTGGAGCAGCTCCCTGGCGGTTGGGGCCGGTGCGTCGTCACCATCGGCGTCTTCGACGGGATCCACCAAGGACACCAGCAGTTGATCACGCACGCGGTGCGGGCGGCGCGGGAGCGCGGCGTCCCCTGCGTGCTGATGACCTTCGACCCGCATCCGGCCGAAGTGGTGCGCCCCGGCAGCCACCCCGCGCAGCTGACCACGCTGCAGCGGCGCGCGGAACTCGCCGAAGGCCTCGGCGTGGACGTGTTCTGCGTGCTGCCGTTCACCGCCGAGCTGTCCCGGATGCCCGCGGCCGAGTTCGTGCACGAACTGCTCGTGGAGCGGCTGCACGCGGCCGTGGTCGTGGTGGGGGAGAACTTCACGTTCGGCCACCGCGCGGCGGGCGACATCGCGGTGCTGGCCGAGCTGGGCGACCGCTTCGGCTTCGAAGTGGCCTCGGACCGCCTCGTCAGCGGCCCGACCGAGCGCGCCGACGGGGCCGCGGAGGCGCCGGTGACGTTCTCCTCGACCTACATCCGCTCGTGCATCGACGCCGGGGACGTGGTGGCCGCGGCGTCGGCGCTGGGCCGGTACCACCGGCTGGAGGGCATCGTGGTGCGCGGCGCCGGCCGCGGCGGCAGCGAACTCGGCTTCCCCACCGCGAACCTGTCCAGCCCCGCGTACTCCGCGGTGCCCGCCGACGGCGTGTACGCCTGCTGGTTCACCCACCGCCGCCGCGGTTCCCCGGAACCCGGCGAGACGCTGCCCGCCGCGGTCTCGGTGGGCAGCAATCCCACGTTCTCCGGTACGGAACGGACGGTGGAGGCGTTCGTGCTCGACGTGGACGCCGATTTCTACGGCGAGCACGTGGCGTTGGACTTCGTGCGCAGGCTGCGCGGCATGGAGCGCTACGACTCGGTGGACGCCTTGATCGAGCAGATGAACCAGGACGTCGTGCGCACCCGTGAGATCCTCAGTGCGCGCGGTTGATCGACTCCGTGGGGGCGGAGGAATTTCGCAAACCGGTCCGGCGGCACGTTGCGACCTGGCAGTATTCAGTACCGGCCGCTCCCGGGGATCTTCCGGTGGCGGCGTTCGACGGTGGCACCGGGGGAGCTGAGGTGGCGGAACACAAGAGCGTCCAGCGCAATCTGGAGCTGCAGCGGGAGTGGTACGGCGAACCGCTGGGCGACCGGGTGCGCCGACTCGTGGTGGCGTTCCGGATCTCGCAGGCCCAGCTCGCGGAGGTGCTCGGCATCAGCGCCCCGATGCTCAGCCAGGTGATGAGCGGGCGCCGCGCCAAGATCGGAAATCCGTCGGTGCTGGCCAGGCTGGTGATGCTGGAGCGCAAGGTGCTCGTGCCCGGCGTGACGGCGGGGGAGTCGGAGGCGATCCAGGCGGCGCTGGCCGACGTGCGCGACTCCCGGCCGTCGGTGGGGCGGGACACGCTGCCGGTGATGGGCGCCAACGGCGAGGAAGCGGCGTGGCCGGTGCTGCGCGGCGCGGCCAAGCCGAGCGAGCTGGAGGCCGCCGCCGCGCTGATCGACGGGCGCTACCCGGAGCTGGCGGGCTTATTGCGCCGCGCTGCCAGCGGCGCGGCCTGAGGTCCGTCCGGCGCGGACGTCCGATGCGGACTCCCCGGGCGGACCCGGCGCTGGGACACTGCGCGGTGTGGGCAGAACCGGCGGCGAATCGGATGCAGGGCTTCCGCGCCTGTTCACCGCGGTGTGGCCGCCGCGGGAGGCGATCGAGCACCTCAGCGGCGCGCTCGACGAGGCCGGGCTGGAACGGGCCGGAGCCGGAGTGCGGCGCTTCCGCCTCATGCCGCCGCGGCAGTGGCACCTGACGCTGTGCTTCCACGGCCCCGCCGACCCCGCCGCCTCGGCGGTCCGGCTGGACGACCGCGTGCGCGAGGCGACGGCGCCGCGGCTGCGGCTCGCTGGGGCGGGCACGTTCCGCGGCGTCCTGTGGGCGGGCGTGGAGCCCGCCGCCGACTCCGATGCCCGTGCGTTGCGGGCGCTGGTGCGCGCCGCGGGAGGCGACCCGGAGGCGTTCCGGGCGCACCTCACCCTGGCCCGGTGGAACGAGGGCAGGCCGGACCGGCGGGCGCTGCTCGCCGGGCTCGACGACTACGCGGGCCCGTGGTGGGACGCGTCCGAGGTCGCGCTCGTGCGCAGCGATCAAGGACCGGCGGGGCCGGTGTACCGGAACGTGCGCTCGGTGGCGGTGCCACGCCGATCCGCAGGGGACCAGGGTGGACGGGGGAGCCCCTGATATCCTGGCCTCGGATCCGGCTGTAGTCCGTGGCGGCCGTGTCCGGTGTGCCTGTACCCGGTGAGACCGGCCGGTCCGGGAATCCGGTCCGACCAGTGTCCTGGTCGGTGCCGAACCTGGGGATCGGAGCCGTCGCAGGATCGGGGCCCCGGTGAGTCCGGGGTCGACGAATCCGGTGTGGGCCGCCCGGTGTGCGAGGTGTGGCGATGGCCGTGAGTCGTGTCCGGTGCGTTCCCACCCGGTGTTCATCCCGGCTTCGAGCTCGCCGCCCGGTGCCAGGCGCATCCGAAGCAGCACTTGACACGGCACGCGAAACAAGGAGAGTTCACCCGTGGCGCTGTCCACTGCTCAGAAGAAGCAGATCCTGACCGACTTCGGTCTGCACGAGTCCGACACCGGTTCGGCGGAGGCCCAGGTGGCCCTGCTGACCAACCGGATCTCGGGCCTGACCGAGCACCTCAAGATGCACAAGCACGACCACCACTCGCGTCGTGGCCTGCTGCTGATGGTCGGTCGGCGTCGGCGTCTGCTGAACTACCTGACCAAGGTCGACATCGAGCGCTACCGCTCGCTGATCCAGCGGCTCGGTCTGCGTCGTTGACCTGAGTCGGGGGAGCGATCCACAGTGGATCGCTCCCCCGATGCACAACTGAACGCATGAAGGCGGGCCACTGTCGGCCCGCGCACGAATGTGGGTCCACGCCCACGGCGGGTCATCATCCGCCGGTCCTCGGTAGTGGCTTCCGGGCAACCCGCCCGGTGGCTTCGATCGATGACCGGCCTCGTCGGAAAGAGTCCCCCGCGCGACCGTGGACCCCTGAAACGAGGAGTTCCACTTGACACAAGCGCACAACGTTGACGAAGGCGTCTACGAAGCGACCGCGGTGCTGGACAACGGTGCCTTCGGTACCCGCGAGGTCCGGTTCGAGACGGGCCGGCTGGCCAAGCAGGCCGCGGGCAGCGTCGTCGCCTACCTGGACGACGACACCATGCTGCTGTCGGCCACCACGGCCTCCAAGCACCCCAAGGACAACCTCGACTTCTTCCCGCTGACGGTGGACGTCGAGGAGCGCATGTACGCGGCGGGCCGCATCCCCGGCTCGTTCTTCCGCCGGGAGGGCCGCCCCTCCACCGACGCGATCCTGACCTGCCGGCTGATCGACCGGCCGCTGCGCCCGTCCTTCGTGGACGGCCTGCGCAACGAGATCCAGGTCGTGGTCACGGTGATGAGCCTGGACCCGAAGGACCCGTACGACGTGCTCGCCATCAACGGCGCGTCCGCCTCCACGCAGCTGTCCGGCCTGCCGTTCTCCGGCCCGGTCGGCGGCACCCGGATGGCGCTGATCGACGGGCAGTGGGTGGCGTTCCCCACCTACGAGCAGCTCGAGCGCGCGGTGTTCGACATGGTCGTCGCCGGTCGCATCGTCGGTGACGACGTCGCGATCATGATGGTCGAGGCCGAGGCCACCGACAAGACCGTCGACCTGGTCGGCCAGGGCGCCCAGGCGCCCACCGAAGAGGTCGTCGCCGCCGGTCTCGAAGCCGCGAAGCCCTTCATCCGCACCCTCTGCCAGGCCCAGCAGCAGCTGGCCCAGACCGCGGGCAAGGCCACCGCCGAGTACCCGCTGTTCCCGGCGTACCAGGACGACGCCTACACCGCCGTCGAAGGCGCGGTGTCCGCCGACCTGGCGCAGGCGCTGGCCATCGCGGGCAAGCAGGAGCGCGAGTCCCGCCTCGACGAGATCAAGCAGGTCGCGCTGGAGAAGGTCGGCATCGAAGAGGGCCAGCCCTTCGCCGGTCGCGAGAAGGAGATCGGCGCGGCCTTCCGCTCGCTGACGAAGAAGCTGGTGCGCCAGCGGATCATCACCGAGAAGGTCCGCATCGACGGTCGCGGCCTCACCGACATCCGCAGCCTCTCCGCCGAGGTCGGCGTGGTGCCGCGGGCGCACGGTTCGGCGCTGTTCGAGCGCGGCGAGACCCAGATCATGGGCGTGTCCACGCTGAACATGCTGCGGCTGGAGCAGACGATCGACTCGCTCGGTCCGGAGACCAGCAAGCGGTACATGCACCACTACAACTTCCCGCCGTACTCGACCGGTGAGACCGGCCGGGTCGGCAGCCCGAAGCGCCGCGAGATCGGCCACGGCGCGCTGGCCGAGCGGGCGCTGCTGCCGGTGCTGCCGACGCGCGAGGAGTTCCCGTACGCGCTGCGCCAGGTCTCCGAGGCGCTGGGCTCCAACGGTTCCACCTCGATGGGCTCGGTCTGCGCCTCGACGCTGTCGCTGCTCAACGCCGGTGTGCCGCTGAAGGCCTCGGTCGCGGGCATCGCGATGGGCCTCGTGTCCGACGTCGTCGACGGCGAGACGCACTACGTGGCGCTGACCGACATCCTCGGTGCCGAGGACGCGTTCGGTGACATGGACTTCAAGGTCGCCGGCACGAAGGAGTTCGTGACGGCGCTGCAGCTGGACACCAAGCTCGACGGCATCCCGTCGGCCGTGCTGGCGCAGGCGCTGGGCCAGGCCAAGGACGCCAGGTTCACGATCCTGGAGGTCATGGACGAGGCCATCGGCACGCCGGACGAGATGAGCCCGCACGCGCCGCGCGTCACCTCGGTCTCCATCCCGGTCGACAAGATCGGCGAGGTCATCGGGCCGAAGGGCAAGATGATCAACTCGATCACCGAGGAGACCGGCGCCGAGATCACCATCGAGGACGACGGCACCATCTACGTGGGTGCGGCCGACGGCCCGTCCGCGGAAGCGGCGATCGACAAGATCAACGCCATCGCGAACCCGCAGCTGCCGAAGGTCGGCGAGCGCTTCCTGGGCACCGTGGTCAAGACCGCGGCGTTCGGCGCGTTCGTCTCGCTGCTGCCGGGCAAGGACGGCCTGGTGCACATCTCCAAGCTGGGCAACGGCAAGCGCATCGGCAAGGTCGAAGACGTCGTGAACGTCGGCGACAAGCTGCGCGTGGAGATCGCCGACATCGACAACCGCGGCAAGATCAGCCTCATCGTCGTCGACGAAGAGGGCGACGCCGCGAAGGCCGAGGACGCCCCGGCCGAGGCTCCGGCGGAAGCTCCCGCCGAGTGATCCGATGAATCGCTGAGATCAGCAGCGAGGCGAAGCGGCCCGTCCCGGACAGCACGTCCGGGGCGGGCCGTATCGTGTGGCAGGGCGTACGGCGACGAGACCCGGAGAAGATGAAGCAGAACCAGACACGTGCGGGACATCTCCAGCGGCCGGGCACCACCCGCGTCCTGGGACGCAGCGGAGCGGAATCGGTGCGGCGCACCGTGCTGCCCGGCGGCCTGCGAGTGGTGACCGAGGAAGTGCCGGGCGTGCGCTCGGCCTCCGTGGGCATCTGGGTGGGCGTCGGATCGCGCGACGAGACCAGGCCGCAGGCCGGCGCCGCGCACTACCTGGAACACCTGCTGTTCAAGGGCACCGCCCGGCGCACCGCCGTGGACATCGCCCAGGAGATCGACGCCGTCGGCGGCGAACTCAACGCGTTCACCTCCAAAGAGCACACCTGCTACTACGCCCACGTCCTCGACGAGGACCTGCCGCTGGCCGTGGACATGCTCTGCGACGTCGTGTTCGACGCGGTCAACGCCGCCGCCGACGTCGACGTCGAGCGCAGCGTGGTGCTCGAAGAGATCGCGATGCGCGACGACGACCCCGAGGACCTGCTGCACGAACTGTTCTCCGCGGCCGTGCTCGGCGATCACCCGCTGGGGCGCTCGGTGCTGGGCACCGAGGAGTCGATCACGGAGATGAGCCGCAGCCGCGTGCACGGCTTCTACCGCCGCAGCTACGCGCCGCCGAAGATGGTGATCGCGGTCGCGGGCAACGTCGAGCACACCAAGGTGCTGCGGTTGCTGCGCAAGGCCATCGGCGATCGCCTCGGCGGGGAGGCCGCGCCCGCTCCGCCGCGCACCGGCCGCACCCGGCTGCCCAAGCAGCAGGCGCTGGTGCTGGAGCACGACGACACCGAACAGGCCCACCTGCTGCTGGGGTGCCGGGCGCTGAACCGGCACGACGACCGGCGATTCGTGCTGGGCGTGCTCAACGCGGCGCTGGGCGGCGGCATGAGCTCCCGGCTGTTCCAGGAGATCCGGGAGCAGCGGGGGCTGGCGTACTCCGTGTACTCCGCGGCCACCGCCTACGCCGACGCCGGGACGTTCTCGGTGTACGCGGGCTGCCAGCCGGACCGGCTCGGCGAGGTCGCCACCGTGATCCGCGACGTGCTCGAATCGGTCGCCGCCGACGGCCTCAGCGAGGACGAGGTGGCGCGCGGTCGCGGCCAGCTGCGCGGCGGCCTGGTGCTCGGGCTGGAGGACACCGCGTCCCGGATGAGCCGCATCGGCAAGAGCGAGCTGAACTACGGGCGCCACCTCAGCGTCGAGGACACCTTGGCGCGCATCGAAGCGGTCACCGCCGACGACGTCGCGGAGCTGGCGCGGGACCTGCTGCGCCGCCCGCTGACCACCGTCGTCGTCGGGCCGTACGAGAACGTCGATGAGCTGCCGGACTCCATCACCCGGCCGGACCAGACCAGAAAGGCGGCACGTTCGTGACATCTCCAGAGACCTCGGTCGGATCCCCGGTGCGGGTCGGCGTGCTCGGCGCCCGCGGGCGGATGGGTTCGGAGGCGGTGCGCGCCGTCGGGGAGGACCCCGGCGCGCAACTGGTCGCCTCGGTGAACCGGGAGGACCCGCTGCAGGTGCTGGTCGACTCCGGCGCACAGGTGGCCGTGGACCTCACGCACCCGGATTCGGTGCTGGAGAACGTGCGGTTCTGCGTGGAGAACGGCATCCACGTCGTCGTCGGCACCAGCGGTCTCGGTGCCGCCGAGCTGGAGACCATCGGATCGCTGCTGGCCGAGCACCCGCAGGTGGGGGTGCTGGTGGCGCCGAACTTCGCGCTCGGCGCGGTGCTGTCGATGAAGTTCGCCGAGGTCGCCGCCCGGTTCTTCGAATCGGTCGAGATCGTGGAGCTGCACCACCCGAAGAAGGCCGACGCCCCGTCCGGCACTGCGGCGCGCACCGCCGAGGTCATCGCGCAGGCGCGCGAGTCCGCCGAGCTGGACCCGGCGCCGGACGCCACCACGAAGGAGCTCGACGGCGCCCGCGGCGCGAAGGTCGACGGCGTGCCGGTGCACTCGATCCGGATGGCCGGGCTCGTCGCGCACCAGGAGGTGCTGTTCGGCACCGAAGGGGAGACGTTGACCATCCGGCACGACTCCTACGACCGGCGGTCGTTCATGCCGGGCGTGCTGCTGGCGGTCCGCGAGGTCGGCGGACGGCCGGGCCTGACCGTGGGGCTCGACGCGGTTCTGGGGCTGTGAATGTCCGACGGTGAGCGGCGGCGCGGGCCCGGCCCGCGCACCGCGGCGTTCGTGGTCGCCGCGGTGCTGCTGGTGTACCTGGTCCTGATGGGCGGCCGGGCGATCACGATGATCGTCACCGGTCGGCCGATCTTCGTGGCGCTCGGCGTCGCGATCTTCGTGCTGCCCGTGCTGGGCGCGCTGCTGGTCGTGGACCAGCTCCGGTTCGGGGCGCAGATGGAGCGGCTCGCGCGGCTGCTGCACGACGAAGGCTCGCTGCCGGACGTGTCGCACCTGCCGCGCCGCCCGTCCGGCCGCGTGGAGCGGGACGCCGCCGACGAGTGGTTCGAGGCGAAGCAGGCGGAGCTGGAAGAGTCCCCGCGCGATTGGCGGGCGTGGTTCGCCCTCGCGCAGGCGTACGACCTCGCCGGGGACCGCAACCGCGGGCGCAAGGCGATGCGCCGGGCGATCGAACTCCAGCGCGGCGAACCGGACGCGGAACGGTAGTTCGCCTGGCTCATCGCCGGTACCCGCATTCGGGTGATGGATGCCGTTTCGCAATGCTTTCGCAGGGGATTCGCGGCTCCGTCTCATGCTGTGGTCGGTCAGTTGACATCATCAGCGCAGGCGCCGCATGATCTAGCGCATGTCGAGGTTCGCCACTCTGGTGGTCCGGCTGCACGTAGATTTGCAGCAGCAGTCCAGCGCCCTCTGTCGTAGTTTCTGATTGCTGCGTTCGCCGCGGCGGTGCGGTTCTGCACAGTCGCGATCGAACCGGCTGAGCGAACGCATTCCGCGGTCTTTTCCGATGTCCCGCACCCGCACCCGATCCGGATGAAATCCATCCCGGATCGGCAGTCGCATGAACGGGTGGCGGGAGCCGGGAAATGTGAGTCGGAACGCATTCACCCCTGATCCGATTTCGACCCGTCGGCTCGTCGATCCATCCGAATCCGGAACGCGATCGCGTGGTCCGGTGACCCCGTGTGCCCTGAAGCGGTTTCCATCTCGATTCTGATCTGTCGGGAAACCGGTTGTGGGGACACCTGTGTGTCCGAATCCCGTTGTCCGAATGAGAAGAAACGGTGTCGAGACGTTGGTGGAAATCAGTTACAGACCGGAGAGAAGATGAGAATCCAGTCGCGCGCATGGCGCAAGGGACTGACCGGGCTGACCGCCGCGCTGCTCGCGGTCGGTGTCGTCACGTTGCCGGTCGGTGATACCGATGCCTACGCGGATGTGCAGATCAAGACCCACACGGTGCCGGGTGCCGATGGCAAGAACTACTCGGTCACCAACCACGTCGTGAGCCGCAACGCCACCAAGGCCGCCGACGGCAAGCGCAAGGAATGGCTGGTGGTGTGGGCCGGTGACGAGAACATCGCCGACACCGCCGTCAAGGACGTGAAGAACCTTCCCGGCTCGGTCGGAAATCCCGTCGACAAGGTGAAGAACGCGCTGCCCGGACCCGACTTCCTCGCCGTCATCGACGCGACCAAGGGCTCGGAGACCTACGGCAAGGTCGTCAACACCGCGACCGTCGGACCGCTGGTGGAGAACGAGCCGCACCACATGCAATACGTGTGGCACAAGGGCGACACCATCTTCGCCGGTGCGCTTTTCCTCGGCGCCACTTACGCGTTCGACGTCACGAAACTGCCGAACCTGGAGCTCAAGGGCGTCAGCCTGCCGACCCAGACGCTCGGCGGTTCCGTTCCGGACGCGTATTGGACGTTGTCGGACGGCACTTCCTACGGCACCTACATGGGCGGTCCCGTCGCACCCGGTCCTTACCGGTACGACGACGGATCCGTGCACGTCGGAAATGGTTTCGCGGGAAGTCCCGGGGAAGTCGTGCGATTCGACCCGAACGGGAAGGTGCTGTCGCAATCTCCGGCGGCGACACCGCAGGGCGACGACCCGAAGCTGTGCGACAACCTGCCGCGGCTCGGCAAGCCGACCTGCGCCAACCCGCACGGCATCCAGGCCCGCGAAGACCTGAACACGCTGATCACCAGTGACTACGCGGAACCCCGCAACATCATCCTGGACCCGGTCAAGCAGCCGTCGCCGTACCTGCGCAGGCCGACCGTCCGGACCTGGGACATCTCCGACCGCAACCACCCCAAGCTGCGGGCCGTGTCCTACCTGCCCGACGGGCCGCGGGCCGACCCCGCCGACCCGCTGCACTCCGAGAGCCGCGCGGTGATGGAAACGACCGTCACCAACCTGCCCGGTCACAAGGGCGCGTTCGCCCAGACCATGCAGGGCGGCGCGGTGTTCTACACGCCGGACATCACCGCACCGGCACCGCGCTGGACCCAGGTCTTCGACGACGGGCAGGCGCTGAAGGCCATCGATCCGGCCAACAACGACGCCAGGGGCAGCAGCTCCAACGGCGGCTGGATCCAGACCAGCCCGGACGACAAGCTGCTGTACCGCGCGGTGCAGGGGCGGCAGAAGGGCGCGCTCGGGCCGGACGACCCCGGATCCACCGGTGGCGTCTACACCCTGGACATCTCCAAGATCGTCAACGCCGGGACCGATTTCCAGTGCACCATCGACACCGTCGAGAAGGCGGAGAACGGTGGCGGACAGGACTGCCCGACGCTGGCCGGCGCGGCACCCATCAACCCGGGACAGCCGGGCGCGGGACCGCACTGGGGCGCCTACGACAACTTCACCGAAGGCGCCGACGGACGCTACGAGGAGACCAAGCAGCCGAGCAGGCTCGCCGTGTCGAACTACTTCGTGGCCCGCTCCGGGCTCGACGGCGACCACAAGGTCAACATGGTCGACCTGGCCAAGGACGGCAAGGTCAGCGTCGACGAGACCTTCAAGGACGAAGTGACCGGTGAGACCGGCATCAACTTCAACCGGAAGTCGTGGCCGCACGGACCGTTCGGGAACGCCAAACCGCACTCCGAACTGTTCGTCGTCGCGGACGAGGATCTGAAGTAAGGGTCCGTTCAGAGTGATCTGCGTAGCTGGTCGCTCTGCGGAACCTCAGCTGCTTCCTCGCTGCGGGATCTTTTTCCCGAGTGGCTCCGCCACGAGGGAAAAAGCTGTCCTCGCGAGGAAGCCGCTGAGAACCCGCGGGAGAACGGAC
>NZ_JBSFWJ010000085.1:0-21232 GCF_053592695.1 Saccharopolyspora sp. NPDC002578
ACTCGCGAGGACGGCTTTTTCCCTCGTGGCGGAGCCACTCGGGAAAAAGATCCCGCAGCGAGAAGGACGCTGAGGGTCCGCCAAATGAC
This sequence comes from Saccharopolyspora sp. NPDC002578, assembly GCF_053592695.1. NCBI lineage: Bacteria > Bacillati > Actinomycetota > Actinomycetes > Pseudonocardiales > Pseudonocardiaceae > Saccharopolyspora > Saccharopolyspora sp. NPDC002578. The sequence continues at coordinate 90 of NZ_JBSFWJ010000085.1, forward strand.
CACCAGAGCAAAAAGAGCCGTCACCCCCCGCGGACGATGCCGCGCAGCTTGGGTACTCGTTCGCCCAGGACCCGCTCGGCTCCGCGTCCGGTCGGCTCGTAGTAGTCGGTGCCGACCAGCTCGTCCGGTGGGTACTGCTGCTCCAGCACGCCTTCGGAGCGGTCGTGCGGGTACTGATAGCCCTTGGCGTTGCCGAGCTTCTTCGCCCCGGCGTAGTGCCCGTCGCGCAGGTGCGGCGGCACCGTGCCGGACTTGCCCGCGCGCACGTCGCCCATCGCCGCGTCGATCGCCATGATCACCGCGTTCGACTTGGGCGCCGTGGCGAGGTGGATCGTGGCCTGCGCGAGCGCCAAGCGCCCCTCCGGCATCCCGATGAACTGCACGGCCTGCGAGGCAGCGACCGCGGCCTGCAACGCGGTCGGGTCGGCCATGCCGACGTCCTCGCTGGCGTGCACCACCAGGCGGCGCGCGATGAACCGCGGATCCTCCCCCGCCTCCACCATGCGGGCCAGGTAGTGCAGCGCGGCGTCCACGTCGGAGCCGCGGATCGATTTGATGAACGCGCTGACCACGTCGTAGTGCTGGTCGCCGCCGCGGTCGTAGAGCACGGCGGCCCGGTTCACCGTGGCCTCCACGGTGCCCAGGTCGATCCGGCCGGAGCCGGTGGAGCCCGCGGACTCCGCGGCGGCCTCCAGCGCGGTCAGCGCGCGACGGGCATCGCCCCCCGCCAGCGCCACCAGGTGCTCCAGCGCGTCCTCGTCGAGTTCGAGCTCCCCGGCCAGGCCGCGTTCCTCGGCGACCGCGCGCCGCACGAGTTCCCGGACGTCGTCCTCCTCCAGGCTGCGCAGCTGCAGCACCAGGGATCGCGACAGCAGCGGGGCCACCACGGAGAAGTACGGGTTCTCGGTCGTCGCGGCCACCAGCAGCACCGTGCGGTCCTCGACGGCGCCGAGCAGCGCGTCCTGCTGGGTCTTGGAGAACCGGTGCACCTCGTCGATGAACAGCACCGTCGCCTCACCGGAGCGGCCGAGGCGGCGGCGGGCCTCCTCGATGACGGCGCGGACCTCCTTGACCCCGGACGACAGCGCGGACAGCGCCACGAACCGGCGTCCCGTCGCGCGGGACACCAGGTTCGCCAGCGTCGTCTTGCCGGTGCCGGGCGGACCGTAGAGCAGGATCGACGCCGGGGCCGCGCCCTCCACCAACCTGCGCAGCGGCGCACCGGCGCCCAGCAGGTGGTCCTGGCCGAGCACCTCGTCCAGCGAACGCGGGCGCATCCGCACCGCCAACGGCGCGTTCTCGGCCAGCCGTTCCCCGGCGCGATCTTCGGTCTCGGCGCCGAACAACCCCTCGTCGAACAGGCCGTCACTCACGTCGCCGACGCTACCCGCCGCCCCCGACACGACCGCGCCAGAGGTCCTCCCGCGGAGGGCCTCCGGCGCGGCGTGCGGTTCGTCGAGGTCAGCGGACGCCCGCGGGCATCGCCACTTCGGTGCGGGCGTTGTCCCGCTCGCGCTGCGCGACCCAGTTCTCGACCGCCTGGTGGCACGCCTGGTCCAGGTGCCGGACGGTGCTCAGGTCGAGGTGCACGCTCTTGTCCGCCGGAACGTTCTCCAGCCGCTCCAGCAGGCGCGGCAGGCGGAGGAAGGTGGCGTTGCCGCCGAACTCCAGGCGCAGGTGGCCGTCGTCGTGCTCCTCCTCCTTCACCGACAGGCGCGAGACGTCGAACGCGGTCTTGATCACGGCGGCGCCGAGGCCGATCAGGGTGCCGATGAGCAGGTCGGTCGACACGATCATCACGGCGGTCAGCACGAGGATGAGCGCCTCGGGCCGGTTCGTCCGGATCATCTCGACGACCTTGTTGAGCTCAAGCAGCTTCCAGCCCGCCTGGATCAGCAGGGCGGCCAGCACCGCGGTCGGGATGTAGCCGAGCAGGCCCGGCAGCGCCATCACGAACAGCAGCAGCCAGACGCCGTGCAGCACGCGGGACGCCTTCGTCTTCGCACCGGCGCGCACGTTGGCGCCGGAGCGCACGATCACCGCGGTCATCGGCAGCGCGCCCAGCAGACCGCAGGCAGCGTTGCCCGCACCCTGGGCGAGGAGCTCCTTGTTGTACTGCGTCTTCGGACCGTCGTGCATCCGGTCCACGGCGGCGGCGCTGAACAGGCTCTCCGCCGAGGCGATCAGCGCGAAGGTCACCATCGAACCGATCACGGCGGGCGTGACGGCCGAGGCCCACGCGTCACCGGCCGGGATGTTGATCGCGTCCAGCAGCGATCCGACCTCGGTCATCTTCAACGGCAGCGAGAGCGCCCACGCCGCGGCGCTGACCAGCACGACCGCGACCAGCGGAGCGGGAATCCCGCGGACCTTCTCCGGCATCTTCTGCCAGCCGAACAGGATCACCAGCGTCACCACCGCGACGCCTAGCCCCGCCTGCCCCTGCGGCGTGGTGAACATCGCCGCGACGAGGCCGGGCAGTCCGGTGAACTTCTCCGCGGTGTGCGCGGGCTGCTCCAGCCCGCCGACCGGGTAGAGCTGCCCGAGCATGATCACGAGGCCGATGCCGGCGAGCATGCCGGTCACGACCGAGGGCGAGATCGCCCGGAACCAGGTGCCGATGCGGCCGATGCCCATCACGATCTGCATCAGACCGGCGCCGAGGACGATCACGCCCAGGGTGCCGAGGCCGTGGTCGGAGACCGCCGAGGCCACCAGCACGGTCAGACCGGCGGCGGGCCCGCTGACCTGCATGGTGCTGCCGGGGAGCAGCCCCACCACGATGCCGCCGATGACACCGGTGATGATGCCGAGCTCGGCGGGCACGCCGGAGGCGACGGCGACGCCGACGCACAGCGGCAGGGCCACCAGGAACACCACCAGCGAAGCGGCGAAGTCGGCCCCGATGGTCCCCTTCGGCCACTGCGGAACTCCGGCACCGCGCCCCTTCTTCGAGGACGCGTCGAGTTGAGCGGTCACTGTGCACTCTCCATGGATGTCTTGGTTGATCAGGTCGCCGCGGCACCTGCGGGAGGCGGCGGCAGGCGGGAGGGCGGCGCAGCGCCCGAGCACGAGCGCGCCACCGCGGAGTTCCGCGGCCGGCGATCGGCTCGTGCCGTCCCGCTCGGGATGAATCGACGCCCCGCGAACACGAGGCATCGACGGCGATCCCGCCGGTGCGCGCTCCGTCGATGAGCGCGCACCCGACCGGATCCGCTCTTGGGATATTCGGTTCAGCGAACTACGCCGAATGGCGTTCGAATGGCGCGTGATCGGTCACGATCCGCACCGTTCCGGTCACAGCGGGAGGAAGTCCACATTTCCGGTCTGATCAGGAGTCCGATCCGGGGAGCGGAAGACGAGACCGGTGTCGATCTCGTAGAACCACCCGTGCACGCGCAGGTCCCCGTTCGAAACCCGGTCGCGGATGAACGGGTACTCGAACAGCGTGTCGAGCTGTTCGCGGACGTGCGCTTTGCTCTCCGAGCGCACTCCCGGTTCCGGGGCGGTCACCGCGGTCTGCGGCGGCTCGCCGAAGCCCAGCCAGCTCCGCATCGCGGGGAGCTGGTCGAGGCCGTGACCTGCCACGCACTTGGCCGTCACCGCGCCGCAGTGCGAATGCCCGCAGACCACGATCTCCGGCACCCGCAGCTGCAGCACCGCGTATTCGATGGTCGCCATTTCGCTGGACGCCGAATCCGGCACGTAGTGCGGCACCACATTCCCCGCGGTGCGCAATTCGAACAGCTTTCCGGGTTCCGCACCAGTGATCTTGGAGGGCATCACCCGCGAATCTGAACAGGTGATGAACAATGCCACCGGTTGTTGTCCCGTGGCGAGTTCCCTGCGATGTGCTTCGGAGACCATGCGGGGGTGCCGCCGTGCATGGTCCACCAGGTGTTCGAAATTCATGGCGCCGCCTCACTGGACGTAAGAAAGGTCATGGACGTTCGGACATATCCGTGCCGCGGATATGTGCTCAGTGCCGATAGACCTGGAGAACGGCGGGCGCATGTCTTTCCCGGACGCAGTTCGCGCCGGGTTGGGAAATCGGGTGCGCCACCTCGTTGGAGGAGCACGGGGCGTGCAGCGCGGCCAGGTCCTGCTGGAAGATCTTGGGCAGCGGTCCGCGCGGCTCCGGCTTGCGGTCCTCCCTTCGGGACGGGGAGGCGGGCATCGGGCGCTGACGGAGCTTCTCGCTGTGCTCCTTGATCTCGTTGGTCTTGATCTCCGAGGTGTTGCGCACGGCCAGCTCGGCGCACAGCGTCGACTGGAACGGCACCACGACCGCGAGCAGAACCGTGAACAGCAGGAACAATCCCGCCCTCACGATCCTGGTGCGCATGATGCCTCCTGGAAGAACCTGTTCGAACCCGCGGTCGACGGAGAACGGGGGCGACGATGCCCAGCCGAGGTGTCCCGAATGCCGGCGGTTCATCCCACCGCAGCGCGGGACCGCTCACTCCGGCGCTCGCAGCCGATGCACCGCCCTCGCCTTTTGAGGGGGCGGGCTACCGGTTGCTCGACACAACCTATCCGATGCACCCAGTGTAAATGCAAGGGTGATCATCACCCCAAACATGAAGAAAGATTAATGCACTAAAACCGCTTCACTCGCTCAGCCGCAAGCGCGGCACCCGTTCACCGCCCGGACATGCGCGTTTCGCTACATGTCCTCCCCCGCACGGGTACTTCGCGCCCGAACGAGTGGTTCCGAACAGGCCGAGTTGCGAAAAGATGAGCGCTAAACTAAATCCGCGTATCCGCAACACGGTAGTGGTACTCGTGCGACGACTCGAAACCACATCCCGCGTACAGCCGCACCGCGGGCTCGTTGTCCGCCGCCACCTGGAGGAACAGCTCCGCCGCACCCGAGTCCCGCGCCCACCGCGCACCCGCGCGCAGCACGGAACGGGCGATCCCGCGCCTGCGGAACGCCGCTGCCGTGGCCATGCAGTACACCGCGCACCACGAACCCCGCACGACGAACAGGCCGACTCCCGCGGCCACGCCGTCCACCTCCGCCGTCGCGAACCGGACGGGGCCGCCGATCGCGGCCAGCGCGGGCTCCGCGCGCCCGCCCGCCGCCACCGAGGCGGCCAGCCAGTCCGGCGTCGGCTCCGCGTCCAGCCGCACCCGCACCTCCGGCGCGTGCTCCGCGGTGTCGAGCACCCGGCCGGAGGTCAGCACCCGCACCGAGCCGTCCCGGCGAAACCCGCGCGCGGCCAAGTGCTCGTCCAGCTCCGCGTGCCACGGCATCGGCCCGACCTGCACCCGCGGCGGCGCGCCGTGATCGGCGTAGAACCGCACCAGCTCGTCGACCGAGGAGTCGAGGTCGCGGACGTGCCGCGGGGGCAACGCCGAGTTTGAACGGCCGCGGCGCAGCCGCTCGCAGTGCCGCAGCAGCCAGCCCTGCGACTCCCGCACCGTCGTCGCGGGCCACGTGTCAGCGGCGGCCCGCTCGACCTCGAAGATCCGGTCGACCGCGTCGAGCCCCGAGGAGCACGAGGTCGGACCGGTCACTTCTCCTCGTCGCGGAACGCCGGGTAGCGCAGCAGTTGCAGCGCGCCCGCGCCGAACCGCTCCACCAGCGCGTCGACCATCGCCGAGGCGTACCCCGCCAGCTGCGGCTCACCGCTTTCCACCGCGTCGTCGCGCAACTTGCGCCAGCGGTCCACCAGCGCCGTGCTGCGGCGCGGCGAGGGCATGTGCAGGTCGATCGGCCGGTCCGACTCCCCCGTGCGGGGCAGGAACCACCACGTCGACACCCACACCCACAGCACCTGGGCGTTGAACAGCCGCGGCATCAGCACCGCGTCGTCGTCGAGCTCCGGCCACACCTCGGCGATCTCGGAACGCCAGGTCGCCAGCATCCCGTCCGCGAGGTTCTCCGGCAGCGAGTACGAGCACCACGACGACGGGAACGGGTACTGCAGGTAGGCAGCGTCCAGCGCGACGTCCCGCACGCAGCCCCACTCGAAGTCCAGGAACCGCACCCCGGTCCCCGTCACGAGGCTGTTGTCCGGGCAGATGTCCGACGGGCTGAACGAGCGGTAGCGGCCCTGGCTCAGCAGCTCGGCGGCCGTCTGCAGCCGCGACACCACCTCCGGCGGCGTGCTCACGCCCAACGACTGCTCGATGAGTCCGGGCAGGTCCGTCAGCGAGCGGACGATGTCGTCGGCCACCGGGTCCGTCCAGGACCGCGCACCCACCCGCCGCATCAGCGCGTCGAAATCGGCTTCGCGGCCGGCCATCGTCGTGTGCAGCCTGCCCAGCGCCCGAGCCCAGGCCAGCAGGGCGCGCTCGGCGGCCCGCGGATCCTCGCCGAACAGCACGTCCGCGAGCGTCGAACCGCGCCCCAGGTCCTCCAGCACCAGCAGCCGCCGGTCGGCGTCGTGCGCGATGAGTTCGGGGCCGACGCGGATCTCCGGGGGCAGCGCGGTCGCCAGCTGGCAGCTCGCCGCCTCGTGCGCGAACGGGTCGGAGCGGGCCTCTTCCGGGCATTCGCCGTAGTGCTTGAGCACCAGGGTGCGCGGCAGTTCGTACGGCGTCTCGGCGACCCGCACGCGCAGCACCACCGAGCGCTCGCTGCCGCCCAGGTCTTCGGCGTCGGCGAGGCGGACCGGAGCTCCCATGCGCTTGCTGAGCACGGCTTCTGCGGTGCCGACGGTGTCGGTCACCGTGGTGCTGCCGGGCACTCGAACCTCCGGAGGGCCGGAAGTGATCTCCACGCTCATCGTCTCCAGACACTACCCCCACAACCTGAACCCGAATGGGCAAGACCGGTCAAGTGCGCCACCGTTCGTAGTAGCACGCACACCGTTCGCGCTCATCCGGCTGAATCACAGCCACCCCGACGAGTGCGCGAGGACGCCCACACGTCGCCGCCGCACCGGCCCGGCTCTCCCACGTTGACCCTGACGGAGCCGGGGGACGCTCGCGTTGCATCCGTGAGAAGAAAGCTCGAACGGCCGCGTGCGAACGGCCCGGAGCTCAAGCGATCGGCACCGCCCCGTCTCCGGCGCGCCTGCGCGAGGAACGCACCAGCAGCACCAGCGACGCCGCGAGCACGATCCCGGTGAGGTTCACCGCGAGCTGCGCCGTCGACGCCAGGAACCGGTCCCAAGCGCCCAGCGTCGCGGCCACCGCGGCGTACCCGGCGGCGGGCACCGTGGTCACCGAGATGAACACGCCGACCAGCACCGCCGACTTCGCGGAGGTCAGCGACAGCATTCCGGCGGCCCCGGCCAGCAACGACACGACGAGCGAGGCCCAGCCGACCTGGTAGACGAACGCCACCTGGTCGTTGTCCGCGAGCGAACCGGGACTGATCAGCCCCAGCGCCTCACCCAGCAGCGTCGCGCCGACGGTGATCACCATCGCCACCGGGAACCCGACGCCCAGCGCCAGCAGCGCCTGCCGCACCAGTTCCCAGCGCCGCCGGGCGATGCCGACGACGACCGCGGCCAGCGGACCGAACTCGGGGCCGACCACCATCGCGCCGACCACGGTCACTTCGGAGTCGGTGATGACCCCGACCGCGGCCAGCAGGCAGGCCAGCGCCAAGAACGCGACGAACGTGCCGCTGAGCCGGGCCTCTTCACCTGTTCGAGCGATGAGGTCGTCCCAGACCACGGCGTCCGACGGGTCGCCGGGAGCCGCCCACTCCGCCTTCTCCGCGCGCTCGGACAGCACCGTCCCGCCGTCGGTGAGCTGCACCGCGCCCACCTGGGCGAGTTCGTCGGCGGCGATGGCGTCGAGGACGTCGTCGGCCGCCTCCCTGGCCACGTCGAGCTCGATGACGTCACCGGAGGGGTCGAGCGCCGCCTGCGGGAACAGGAACAGGTGCGCGGTGCCGCGCTGCTCGCGCAGCACCGCCAGCACCTGCTCGGTCCGCTCCGATGGGCTGACTATCCGCAGGTGCAGCACGACGAACCCCGCCTCGGCCTCGGAAGTCCTTCCGGACTGGTCCGCGTCGGCGTCCCGTCAGCGGCGGAACCGCTGAGGTCCGGCACGGCGAACCACCACGCGGACCATTCTGAACGGACTTCTCAGCTCTGCTGTTCGGTCAGCTTCTCGGTGGGCACCGGGTCCTTCGGCTTCACCTCGGGCTTGGCGTCCACGCCCGCCTCCTTGCGCTGCGCGTCGGTGATCGGCGCGGGCGCGCTGGTCAGCGGGTCGAAACCGCCGCCGCTCTTCGGGAAGGCGATGACCTCGCGCAGCGAGTCCGCCCCGGCCAGCAGCATGCAGATCCGGTCCCAGCCGAAGGCGATGCCGCCGTGCGGGGGCGCGCCGAACTTGAACGCGTCGAGCAGGAAGCCGAACTTCTCCCGCGCCTGCTCCTCGGAGATGCCCAGCACCGAGAACACCCGCTCCTGCACGTCGCCGCGGTGCACGCGGATGGAGCCGCCGCCGATCTCGTTGCCGTTGCAGACGATGTCGTAGGCCCAGGCCAGCGCGTTCTCCGGGTCCTGGTCGAAGGTGTCGGCCCAGTCGGCGTTGGGCGCGGTGAACGGGTGGTGCACCGCCGTCCAGCGCCCGGTGCCGACCGCGACGTCGTCGCTGTCGGCGATGGACTCGAACATCGGCGCGTCCACCACCCACACGAACGACCAGGCGTCGTGGTCGATGAGGCCGCAGCGCTCGCCGATCTCCAGCCGGGCCGCGCCCAGCAGCCCGCGGGACGGGGCGCGCTCGCCGGCGGCGAAGAACACGCAGTCACCCGTCGTCGCGCCGACGGCCTTGACCAGGCCTTCGCGCTCGGCGTCGGAGAGGTTCTTCGCGACCGGACCGGACAGCGTGCCGTCCTCGCCCACCAGCACGTAGGCCAGGCCCTTGGCGCCGCGCTGCTTCGCCCAGTCCTGCCAGGCGTCGAGCTGGCGCCGCGGCTGGCTCGCGCCGCCGGGCATGACGACCGCGCCGACGTAGGGCGCGCGGAACACCCGGAACGGGGTGTCGGCGAAGTACTCGGTGAGCTCGGTGAGCTCCAGCCCGAAGCGCAGATCCGGCTTGTCGCTGCCGTAGCGGGCCATCGCGTCGGCGTAGGTGATCCGCGGGATCGGCGTGGTGATCTCGTGCCCGATCAGCTTCCACAGCCCGGCGATGATCTGCTCGCCGAGCTCGATCACGTCGTCCTGCTCGACGAAGCTCATCTCGACGTCGAGCTGGGTGAACTCCGGCTGCCGGTCCGCCCGGAAGTCCTCGTCGCGGTAGCAGCGCGCGATCTGGAAGTAGCGCTCCATGCCGCCGACCATGAGCAGCTGCTTGAACAGCTGCGGCGACTGCGGCAGCGCGTACCAGCTGCCCGGCTGCAACCGCGCGGGCACCAGGAAGTCGCGGGCGCCTTCCGGGGTGGAGCGGGTCATCGTCGGCGTCTCGATCTCGACGAAGTCCCGCTCGTGCAGCACCTCGCGGGCGACGCGGTTGACGTCGCTGCGCAGCCGCATGATCTTGGCCGGTCCGGCGCGGCGCAGGTCCAGGTAGCGGTGCTTGAGCCGGATCTCCTCGCCGACCTCGAGGTGCTCGTCCAGCGGGAACGGCAGCGGCGCGGCCTCGGAGAGGACTTCGAGCTCGGTGGCGTAGACCTCGATCTCGCCGGTGCCGATCTCGGCGTTCTCGTTGCCCTCGGGGCGGCGCACGACGTCACCGGTGATGCGGACGCAGAACTCCGCCCGCAGCCGGTGGGCGCGCTCGGCCATCTCGCCTTCGCGGAAGACCACCTGGGCGACACCGGACGCGTCACGGAGATCAATGAAGATCACTCCACCGTGATCGCGACGGCGCGCCACCCAGCCTGCCAAGGTGACGGACTGCCCGGCATGACCGGCGCGAAGCGATCCGGCCTCGTGCGTGCGCATCACGGGTACTGAGCTCCTCTTCGAGTTCGAGTCGGCTGGCGACGACTGACTGAGGCGTCCGCCAGGGTGCGCACGACTCGGAGACGAGGTGCCCGTCCTGCGTGGACGCAATGGGAGGTCAAGGTTATCCAACGAGGCGGGGAGGCCGTCCAGCAGGTTTCCGCGCGGCGTGTTGGCCGCGGTGGCGGCGACCGGAGTCCGGCGGCCCGCGGATTCACCGTCCGAGTCCGGTACCCGCCGGGACCGTTCGAGAAGGCAATGGACGCGTTCGGACCCTCGTCGTCCACTTCGCGATGTCAAGAGGGCCGCTGGAGCAAATAACGCCTCCTGCAGAAAGTCCGCGAATTCGCCTCACACTTTAGTAGGTGGCGGGAACCGAAACTTGATCGTTGCGCCACCGAGTCTCACTCATTAGCGTAAGGCCCCGAGTTCGGCGGACACGAGGAGTAACCATGACCGGTCCGAAGACCGACATCCGTTCCATGTCGCGCACTGCCGTCCGAAGCGACCCGGCGCCGCATGTCTCACCCGAGCTCGCCGAACTTCTGCGAACCGGACCGTTCGAGGTGGCGCTGCGGGCGGCGATCCGCTCCAGCCGGTTGAGCCTGGAACGGATCCAGCACCGCCTGCAAACCCGCGGAACACCGGTGAGCATCACGGCGCTGAGCTACTGGCAGTCCGGTCGCCGGCGCCCGGAACGACCCGACTCGCTGCTGGCCCTGCAGCAGCTGGAGAGCGTGCTCGGCGTCCCCGACTGCGCGCTCTCGGCGCTGCTCGGGCCGCCGCGCCCGCGCGGCCGGACCAGGCAGGCCGCGCACGACGCGCCGCCGCTGAGCGAGCTGTGGTCGGAGAACGAGTCGGCGGTGGAGCTGCTCACCCGCATCGACACCAGCCACGACAGCAAGCTGACCCGGCTCTCGCAGCACGACGTGGTGCACATCGACGCCTACGGCGATCAGCGGATGGTGCGCGCGAGCAAGCTGGTGCGCGCGGAGGCCAACGGGGCCGACCGCTGGGTCGTGATGTTCGACGGCGCCTCGACCAGCCCGGTGTCACCGACGATCCGGCCGCTGCGGTCCTGCCGCATCGGCCAGGTCCTCACCGACCACGCGCGGGACGTGATCGTCGCGGAGCTGCTGTTCGACCGCCCGCTGGAGCGCGGCGAGACGATGCTGCTGGAGTACGAGATCTCCGACATGCCCACCGGCGCGAACGAGCCGGAGCACACCTTCTGCCGGCTGTTCCGGCTGCCGGTGCGCCAGTACGTGGTGGAGCTCGAGTTCGACCCGTCCTGCCCGCCGGAGCACGTGGAGAGCTTCGTCGGCGACTCGGCGGCGAACGAGACCGCGCAGCCCAAGCCGTTGTCGCTGGACCGGCACGCGCGCACGCACGCGGTCACGCTCGACTTCGGCATGGGCGTGTTCGGCGTCCGCTGGCAGCCGTCGCGCCGCGCGCTGCTCGACGGGCACTGATCGAGGCGAGGACGGGCGGCGCACGTCGCCGCCCCGGCCGGCCTGGCGCCTCGATCCGCGCCACTGCTCCATTAGAGGAAGTTGCTCCGACACTCAGAGTAGCCATCGCCGCCTGTGGGCGAACCGCGCGACCTGCGGATTCGATCTACGACACGACTAGTTCACGCGAAAGAAATTCGCGGCTCAATACTACTTTCGTCGGTATTTCGACAACGGTTTTCAACACGGATTCCGCGCGTTCGGAAACACCTCCGCCGGTTCGGATTTCCCGAGTTCGCAGCGAACCCGAATCGTGCGCCCGACGATTCCGCCGCCGACTGGACTGGACCTCCCGCCGTCACAGCAGCGCGAGCTGACCGGAGCCCTCCGGCACCCGCTCCTCCCCCGCGATCCGGAAACCCGTCCCCTCCCGCGGCGTCCGCATCCCGTGCCGTCGCTGCGCTGCGCGCACCCGCTCGACCACGCCGTCCTGGTAGGACTTCGGCGCGTAGGCACCGTTGCGGTAGAGCCGCTCGTACAACGGCAGCAGCTCCGGCCGCTCCCGGCTCAGCCAGGCGTGATACCACTCCCGCGCACCCGGTCTCAGGTGCAGCACCAGCGGAGTGATGCTCGTGGCGCCCGCACCCACCAGCGCCGCGACCGTCTCGTCCAGCTGCTCCGGCGTGTCGCTGAGCCCCGGCAGGATCGGCGCCATCATCACCGAGCACCCCACGCCCGCGTCCGCCAGCCGGCGCACCACGTCCAGCCGCCGCAGCGGCGAGGGCGCACCCGGCTCCACCGCCCGCCACACCTGCTCCTGCAAGGACCCGAGGGACACCGCCACCGACACCGGGGCCACCTCGGCCGCCTGCCGCAGCAGGTCCAGGTCGCGCAAGATCAACGTGCCCTTGGTCAGCACGGAGAACGGGTTCGCCCGGTCCCGCAGCGCGGCGATGATCTCCCGCATCAGGCGGTACTTGCCCTCGGCGCGCTGGTACGGGTCGGTGTTGGTGCCCATCGCGACCGCTTCGCCCGCCCAGCGCGGATGCGCCAGCTCCAGCCGGACCAGCGCTCCGGCGTTGACCTTGACCACGATCTTGCTGTCGAAGTCGTGCCCGGAGTCGAAGTCCAGGTACGTGTGCGTGCTGCGCGCGAAGCAATACCGGCACACGTGGGAGCAGCCGCGGTAGGGGTTGATCGTCCAGCGGAACGGCACACCGGCGCCGCCGGGCACCCGGTTGATGATCGATTTGGCCTGGACCTCGATGGCCAGCGCGTCCTCGGTGCCCGCCGCCACCGGCCCCGGCCCCGGTTCGGCCAGGCCCGCCCTGCCGGTGCCGCGCGCGGACGCGCCCGTGTCGACCACCAGGGGGAGCAGCTGCTCCCGCTGGTTCGAAACCCGTTGGCTCTCCCATCGCATTCTTCGAGTCGAACACATTTTCGATTACTTGTCCAGGGGGTTCACCTCATCCGGTGGTGGCGTCCTGCCGGTGCGGTGCGCTGCGGTGATCGCGCGGTGGCGGAGCGGCGGTGCGCGAACGCGAGCACCCCATACGATTGGCCGGTGACCGACGTGCCTCCAGCAGGGCCTCCCGGCGGCGGAGAGCATCGCCGACCCCGGCCCGGCCGACCGCAACCGCCACGACGGCCCGGACCGGACTCCGGCGGGCGTCCGGCGGGTTCCGCGCCAGGACCGGGCAACGGTCCGCGCACCGGCCCCCAACCGGGCTCGCAGCCCGGCTCCCAGCACGGCTCGGGGTCCGGCGCCCAGCCGGGTGGACCGGCCGCGAGCGGGCCGCGCTCACGACGCCGCCCCGCCGCCCCGGATACCGGCGAGCACCGCCCCGGCGCCGCGCACCGGGCCGCCGAAGAGGAGGCCGCGGCTCCCGACCCGAGCACCAAGCCCGCCTCCGGCTCCACGGCCATCGGACACGGACACGGACACGGACACGGACACGGACACGACGGTCCCCCGGCTTCCCGCACCGTCAAGCGCCTGCTGGCGATAGCCCTGGTGCCGTTCGCGCTGGCCGCCATCATCGGCACCGCCCTGCTCTACCCCTTCGGCCACCAGCAGCGCACCGGTGCGGACCTCGGCCTCGGCCAGTACCCGGTGAACGGCGAGGTGATCGCCGCCGAAGCGGGCGGCTGCGGCGACTCCGACGGCTGCGTCACGCTGCAGGTCCGGATGGCCGACGGCCCGAACCCCGGGCGCACCATCGCCCAGGTGATGCCGACCGAGCCCGGGACTCCGCGCTTCGCCGTCGGCGACCAGGTGGTCCTCTCCTACGCGGGCGCCAACCCGGAGGAGGAGTCCTCGTACCAGGTCGTCGACTTCCAGCGCGGCACTCCGCTGATCGTGCTCGGCCTGGTGTTCGCCGTCGCCGTGCTGCTGCTGGGGCGGTGGCAGGGGCTCGCCGCGCTGGGAGCTCTGGTGCTGAGCTTCGTGGTGCTGATCGGTTTCGTGCTGCCCGCGATCCTGGCCGGGGAGAACCCGCTGCTGGTCTCGGTGGTCGGCTCCGGGCTGATCATGTTCGTGGTGCTGTACCTGACGCACGGGTTCTCGGCGCGCACGTCCACGGCCGTGCTCGGCACGTTGCTGAGCCTGGCGCTGATCGGCGGGCTCAGCGCGCTGTTCTCCGCGACGACCCGGCTCACCGGGCTCGACGACGACACCTCCAGCCTCATCGCCGCGCTGGGCACGCCGATCGACGCGCGCGGGCTGCTGCTGGCGGGGATCGTGATCGGCGCGCTCGGCGTGCTCGACGACGTGACCGTCACCCAGACCAGCGCGGTGTGGGAGTTGCGTCGGGCCAACCCGAACCTCGGCTGGCGCAAGCTCTACAACGCCGGGCTGCGGATCGGCCGGGACCACGTGGCGTCCGCGGTGAACACGCTGGTGCTCGCGTACGCGGGCGCTTCGCTGCCGCTGCTGCTGGCCTACTCGCTGTCCGGGCGCAGCTTCGGCGAGATCATCAGCACCCAGGCGGTCGCGCAGGAGGTGGTCCGCACCTTGGTCGGCAGCATCGGCCTCGTGGCCGCGGTGCCGATCACCACGCTGATCGCCGCGCTCGTCGCGTCCCGCGAAACCGGCGGCACCGCCCGCGGCACCGCCGCCGAGCGGGTCGGTTCGGCGGCCGCCGAGAGCGCCACGACCCGCGTCCACCGGCGTCGGCGGCCACCTCAGGCGCCGACCACCTGACCCGGAGCCCGCTCAGGTCGTTTCGACGCGGGCCAGCCAGGTGGTGAGCAGCGCTTCGAGCTGGTCGGCCTCTGCGGGCGTCATGGCAGCGAGGAGCCGGTGCTCGTTGCGCATGTGATCGGTGAACGCTCGGTCGAACAGCTCCCGGCCCGCCCGCGTGAGGACGACGACCCGGCCGCGCCCGTCGTCGGTGGCGGGTCGGCGCTTGACGAGGCCGGCGTTCTCCAGGCGGCTGATCCGCTTGGTCATCGCCCCGGTGGTCACCATCGTGAACCGGGCGAGCTCCCCGGGTGCCCGTTCGAAGGGTTCTCCGGCGCGGCGCAGCGCGGCGAGCACGTCGAATTCGCCCTCGCTGAGCCCGTGGCGCCGGTAGACCACGCACAGTTCCTCGGTGAGGTGCGCCGCTAGGCGGTGCAGCCTGCCGAGCACGCGTTGCGGGGACACGTCGAGATCCGGGCGTTCGCGGGCCCATTCGGCCTGGATGCGGGCGACGTGGTCGGGCGAGTGGTTCATGAGCCCAGGGTAGCTTCCCAGGAAGCTATAGTAGCTTCCATGGAAGCTACATGGCGATGGGTGGCATTGACCGCGATCGCTCCGGTCGCGTGGGGAGGCACCTACTTCGTCACCCGCGAGTTCCTGCCGGTCGGCCACCCGCTCTACGGGGCCGTGCTGCGCGCGCTCCCGGCGGGGCTGCTGCTGCTGATCGCGTGCCGCTCGCTGCCGCACGGTTCGTGGTGGTGGAAGTCGATCCTGCTCGGCCTGCTGAACATGAGCGCGTTCTTCACCCTCGTGTACTTGGCGGCCCAGCTGCTGCCCACGAGCGTGGCCGCGGTGATCATGGCGATTAGCCCGGTGGTGCTGATGGCGCTCGCCTGGGCCCTGCTCTCCGAACGCCCCGGCGCCGCCGCCGCAGGGGGCGCGGTCCTGGGCATCGCGGGTGTCTGCGCGATGCTGCTGACCGGCGGGGAGTCGATCGACCTCCGGGGTGCCCTCGCCTCCCTGGCGGCCATGTCGATCTCATCGGTGGGCTACGTGCTGGCCAAGAAGTGGAGTGGGCAGGTCCCCGTGCTCGCCTCGACCTGCTGGCAGCTCATCGCGGGCGGCCTGCTGCTCCTGCCGTTGGCCGTGCTGCTCGAAGGCCCGCCACCCGCCTTGGACGCGGCGGCGGTGGCGGGCTTCGCGTTCGTGAGCGTCGTCGGAACCGCGATCGCCTTCGCCGCGTGGTTCACCGGACTGCGGCACTTGAAGGCCGGTCAGGTGGGGCTCATCGGCTTGCTCAACCCGCTGGTCGGCGTGCTCCTGGGCACCGTCGTAGCCGCGGAGGCGCTGACGCTCCAGCAGGTCGGCGGGATCGTGCTCGTCCTGACGGGCATCGCGCTCGGCCGGCCATCGGGCCGTCGACGTGCTGAAACCACCGCGCCCGCGGCGGAGCTCACTCGAGGGTCGTGACGAAACCCGCCACCGCCTGCGGGTGCAGCTTCTGTGCCATCCGCCCCTGCGGAGCCGCCGACGCCAGCCGGTAGAGCGGGCGGGCCGCCGCGCCGTCGCCGCGCGCCTCGGCGCGCAGCTGGGCGACCACGAGCTCGGAGAGCACCAGCGCGTGCGTGCTGCCGACCGAGGCCAGCGCGTCCGCGATGCGCCGCAGCGCGAGCACGCCGAGCTCGCGGCCACCGGTGCCCGCGTACATCGCCAGCGAGACCGTCACCGCTTTGCCCTTCGGCGGGCCCGCGACCAGCAACCCCACGGTCCGCATCCCGCGCACGTCGGTGATGACCACGTCGAGCCGGTCCGCGGTGCGCAGGTCGACCATGCGGGTGCCCAGCGCTCGCACCGAGACCTCGCTGCCGGTCAGCCAGGTGGTCTTGCGGGACTCGCCGTAGGCGAGCAGCAGCAGCGGGACCCCCACCGCCGCCGAACCCACCGCGAACCCGAGGGGTCCCGCGACGAGCCCGACGATGCCGCCGAAGGCGGCGGCCACGATCAACCCGGCGATCACCACGTTGCGGGCGCGCTTGCGCACCGTCGCCCGGTCCAGCAGATCCAGGTCGACCGTCTCGACCGGCTTGCCCGCGGGTTCGGTCATCGGGCGGTCTCCGCGACGGCCGCGCTCACCTGGTCGACGAGCGCGTCCAGCGGCACCGAGCGCTGCTCGCCGCTGGCGAGGTCCTTGAGCTGCGCGCTGCCCGCTTCGACGTCGCGCTCGCCCAGCACCAGCGCGAACCGGGCGCCGGAGCGGTCCGCGGCCTTCATGGCTCCCTTGAGGCCCTTGCCGCCGTAGGCCACGTCGGCGCGCACCCCGGCGGCCCGCAGCCCGCCCGCGGTGGCCACCAGCCGCCGCTTCGCGGACTCGCCCAGCGGCACGCAGTACACGTCGCAGCGCGCCTGGTCGCCGACCGCGATGCCCTCCGCCTGGCAGGCCAGCAGCGTGCGGTCCACGCCCAGCCCGAACCCGACGCCGGAGAGCTCCGCGCCGCCGAGCTGCGCCATCAACCCGTCGTAGCGGCCGCCGCCGCCGATGCCGGACTGCGCGCCGAGGCCGTCGTGGACGAACTCGAACGTCGTCTTCGTGTAGTAGTCGAGCCCGCGCACCAGCCGCGGGTTCTCGGTGAACGCGACGCCCAGGTCGGTCAGGTGCTGCTTGACCTGCTCGTAGTGCTCCTTGGCCGCGACCGAGAGGTGGTCGACCATCAGCGGTGCCTCGGCGACCAGTTCCCGCACCTCGGGGCGCTTGTCGTCGAGCACTCGCAGCGGGTTGAGCTCGGCGCGCTGCCGGGTCGCCTCGTCCAGCGGCAGGCCGCTGAGGAACTCCTGCAGCTTCGCCCGGTACTCGGGGCGGCAGGTGTCGTCGCCGAGGGAGGTCAGCTCGATGCGGTAGCCGGTGAGGCCGAGCCGCTTGTAGCCCTCGTCGGCGATGGCGATGACCTCGGCGTCCAGCGCCGGGTCGTCCACGCCGATCGCTTCCACGCCGACCTGCTGCAGCTGCCGGTAGCGCCCGGCCTGCGGACGCTCGTAGCGGAAGAACGCGCCGCTGTAGTGCAGCTTCACCGGCAGCTGGCCGCGGTCCAGGCCGTGCTCGATGGCCGACCGGATCACGCCGGCCGTGCCTTCGGGCCGCAGCGTCACGGAACGGCCGCCGCGGTCGGCGAAGGTGTACATCTCCTTGCTGACCACGTCGGTGGATTCGCCGACGCCGCGCGCGAACAGCGAGGTGTCCTCGAACAGCGGCAGTTCGATGTAGCCGTAACCGGCGCGGCGCGCCGCGTCCGCGAGCGTCTCGCGCACGGCCAGGAACCCGGCGGACTCCGGCGGGTAGTACTCGGGAATGCCCTTGGGGGCGGTGAAGGTGCTCATCAGGGGTGCTTCGCTGTCCTCAAGCTGGGGGTGTCACCGGCCGGCTTCGTCGCTCGCGGGAACCAGGTCCTGCAGGAACGGGTTGCTCGCGCGCTCGCGGCCGATGGTGGTCGTGGGTCCGTGGCCCGGCAGGACGACCGTGTCGTCCTCCAGCGGCAGCACCCGGGTGCGCAGGGTGCGCAGCATCGTCGGGTGGTCGCCGCCGGGCAGGTCGGTGCGTCCGATGGCCCCGGCGAACAAGGTGTCCCCGGCCAGCAGCAGCCGGCCGCCCTCGTCCGTGCCGACGCCGAACAGCACCGACCCGCCGGTATGGCCGGGACTGTGGGTGACGCTCAGGCTCAGCCCGGCGAGCTCCAGCGCTTCGCCGTCGGCGAGGTCGCGGATCTCGGCGGGCGCGGTCAGCGGCGGCAGCGCCGCGAACAGCTCCGCGCCCTGCGGTCCCATCGACGCGGCCGGGTCGGTGAGCATGTACCGGTCGTCCGGGTGGATCCACGCGGGCACGTCGTAGGTGCGGCACACGTCGCCCGCGGAGAAGACGTGGTCGAAGTGCCCGTGCGTGAGCAGCACCGCCACCGGGTTCAGGCCGTTGTCGCGCACCTGCTCGTCGAGCGCCGCCGCGGCCTCCTGACCCGGATCGATGATCACGCAGTCCGCGCCCTCGCCCGCGGCGAGCAGATAGCAGTTCGCCTGCAGAGGTCCGGCCGGGAACCCGAGCACCAGCACGCAACGCGCCTTTCGTCGTCGAACACGAACTCCGCCGCCGTCCGCGCGCCGAGCACGCGGACAGGCAGGGGCCTTGGCCTGTTCAGCCTAGAACATCGTCCCGCATGGTCTGGTCGATCCGGTGCACAGGGCGGCCCATAAACTCGAAGCGTCCTGATCGTGTCGGAGCCCCCGGGGAGGGAGCAGGTGCCGAGCAACGAACAACGTCGCCAGGCCGCCAAACGCAAGCTCGAACGCCAGTTGGAGCGTCGAGCCGAGCAGGCCAAGCGTCGCCGGATGATCACCATCGGCGCCACGGTGGCCGTGGTCATCCTGGCCGTCGCGGGCGTCGTCTACTTCACCAACAGCGGCGACGAGTCGACCGCCGCCCCGCAGGAACAGCCGCCTGCCGCCGAGCAGGCCTGCGCGTACGAACCGACGACGGGGCAGCCCGCCGCGAAACCGGTCGAGCCACCACAGCCTCCGGGGCCGGACGCACCGCAGTCCCAGCCGGTCACGCTGAGCACCAACCAAGGCGACATCCCGGTCACGCTGGACTACGCGAAGGCGCCGTGCGCGGCCAACAACTTCGCGCACCTGGCGCGGTCGAAGTACTTCGACGACACCGACTGCCACCGGCTGACCACGACCGAAGGCCTCCAGGTGCTGCAGTGCGGCGACCCGAGCGCCACCGGCAGCGGCGGCCCCGGCTACTCCTTCCCGGACGAGGTCGAGCCCGGCCTCTCCTACCCGCGGGGCACGCTCGCGATGGCGAACTCCGGGCCGGACACCAACGGCAGCCAGTTCTTCATCGTCTACGGCGACTCCCAGTTGCCGCCGAAGTACACGGTGTTCGGCACCGTCGGCGACCCGGGGCTGGAGGTCGTCGACAAGGTCGCCGCGGCGGGCGACGACACCGGTCAGGGCGATGGCAAGCCGAAGCTGCCGGTGCACATCAACACCGCCTCGGTCGCCTGACGCGGCTGCGACGCGAACGGGCCGCGGGAACCGATCCGGATTCCCGCGGCCCTCGTGCTCACCGGCCGGTCCCGTCTCCGCTACCGCAGGCACCGGCTGACGGCCTACCCTCGCGATGATCGAGGGGTGGTGAGCAGGTGGAGCCGGACGCACTGGATCCCGGCGACCCGGATTTCGTCGCCGCCCCGTACCCCGTCTTCCACGCGCTCCGCTCCCGCGCGGCCGTGCACTGGTATCCGGCTTGGGGCGCGCACGTCGTGCTGTCCCACGAGCTGTGCTCGGCCGCGCTGCGGCACCGGGATCTGCGGCGGGTGTGGACCGATCGGGAGCCCGCCGCCGACTTCGAGTCGTTCAACGCGCTGCACCGGCTGAGCATGCTGGAGAACGAGCAGCACCACGACCGGCTCCGCGCGGCCGTCGCCCCGTTGTTCCACCGCAGGCACGTCGAGTCGACGCGCCCGATGATCACCGCCTTGGTCGAGCGCCGCATGGACGAGCTGTGCGAGCGGATCGAGGCGCACGGCGCGGCCGATCTCATGGCCGGGCTCGCCCGCTTGCTGCCGGTGGACGTGATCGCGACGCTGCTCGGCTTCCCGCTGCGGGACGGGCCGCTGCTGCGGTCCTGGTCGAACCGCATCGTGCGGATGTACGAGCCCGAGCTCGACGAGCCCGCCCGCAGGGACGCCGAACAGGCCGCGAGCGAGTTCCGCGGCTACGTCGCCGACCTGGCCGACCTCCGGCGCCGCCGCCCCGGTGACGACCTGCTGAGCTCCCTGGCCGACGGTTCCGGCGACCTGAGCGGGGACGAGCTCATCGCGAACTACGTGCTGCTGCTGATGGCCGGGCACGAGGCGAGCGTCAACGGCATCGGCAACGCCGTGGTGGCGCTGCACGAGCACCCCGAGCAGTGGCGGTACCTGCGCCGGCTGCGCGAGGACGAGCCGGCGCTGCTCACCGCGGTGGACGAGCTGCTGCGCCACGACACCCCGAACCAGCTGTTCGAGCGGACCGCCGTGCGAGACCTGGAGCTGGGCGGGCACCGGATCGAGGTGGGCGAGAAGGTCGTGGTGCTGCTCGGCGCGGCCAACCGCGACCCGGCGGCGTTCACCACCCCGGACGCCCTGGACCTGACCCGAGCCCCCAACCCGCACCTGGCGCTGGGCGTCGGCACCCACTACTGCCTAGGCGCCCCACTTGCCCGCCTGGAGATCGGCCTCGTCCTAGCAGCGCTAGCCGCACGCCTCCCGCACTACGAGCTCCCCACCCCGCCACCACGAGGCCCGTCCTTCACCATCCGCGGCTACACCCGAATAAACATCACAACCTGAGCGCGGCCACGGGCACCTGCCCAGACGGAACACCCACCCCACAACAACCCCAGCAGCCTCGCGGCGAAGCCGTGCCTCGCGGCGAAGCCGTGCCTTGGACGAGCGAAGCGAAGTCTGCCCGGCGGCCGAAGGCCGTGCCTGTATTCGCGCAGCGAATAGCCCACGTCCCAAAGCCGACCACCGGCGGGTTCTCAGCGGCTTCCTCGCGAGGACAGCTTTTTCCCTCGTGGCGGAGCCACTCGGGAAAAAGATACCGCAGCGAGGAAGCCACTGA
>NZ_JBSFWJ010000086.1:0-21228 GCF_053592695.1 Saccharopolyspora sp. NPDC002578
TGGGGTGGGGGGGCGGAACCTCAGTCGTCTTCTCGCTGCGGTATCTTTTTCCCGAGTGGCTCCGCCACGAGGGAAAAAGCCGTCCTCGCGAGAAGACACCTGAGAACCCGCGGCGGTGCCGGTGGGCATGGTGGTCGCCGCTCAGCGGCTTCGCCGCTGACAAGACGAGGAGCAGGAACGGCGGACGCTTGGAGTCGTTTCCCTGGCAGGGCATGAGCAAATCCGGCTTGAGCACGAAGGAGTGCTGAGATGACCGATGCAGCCGAATTGCGTTCGGCGGTGCGGGAATTCCTCGCCGCGCACGATCCCGGGGGTGACCGGCTGGAGTTCCTGCGGGCCCGGTTCGACGCCGGGCTCGCCTGGGTGAACTACCCGGTCGGGCTCGGCGGCCGGGACGCGCCGCGCGAGTTGCAGACCGTCGTCGACGCGGAGTTCGCCGCCGCCGGAGCACCGGACAACGCCCCGTCGCGCAACGGGATCGGGCTCGGCATGGCCGCGCCGACGATCCTGCGCTTCGGCACCGACGAACAGCGCGCCCGCTACCTACGCCCGCTGTGGACGGGCGAGGAGATCTGGTGCCAGCTGTTCAGCGAACCCGGCGCGGGTTCCGACCTGGCGGCGCTCGCGACCCGCGCGGTGCGCGACGGCGACGACTGGATCGTCGAAGGCCAGAAGGTGTGGACCTCGTTCGCGCACAAGGCGAAGTGGGCGATCCTGGTGGCCCGCAGCGACCCGGACGCGCCGAAGCACAAGGGCCTGTCGTACTTCGTGTGCGACATGACCGATCCGAACGTGGAAGTGCGCCCGCTGCGCCAGATCACCGGTGAAGCCGAGTTCAACGAGGTGTTCCTCAACGGGGTGCGCATCCCCGATTCCCAGCGGCTCGGCGAGATCGGCCAGGGCTGGCAGGTCGCGATGGGCACCCTGATGAACGAGCGCGTCGCCATCGGCGGCGGCAACACCGGGCGCGAGTCCGGCATGATCGGCGTGGTCGCCCGGAAATGGCGCGACGACCCCGAGGTCCGGACCCCCGGTGCGCACGACCGGCTGCTGCGGCTGTGGGTCGAGGCGGAGGCGACCCGCCTTACCGGCCAGCGGCTGCGCCAGCAGCTCGCCGTCGGCACCCCCGGACCGGAAGGGTCCGCGGTGAAGCTGGCGTTCTCCCGGCTCAACCAGGAGATCTCCGGCTTCGAACTGGAACTGCTCGGCGAGCAGGGCCTCTCCTACGGGGACTGGACGCAGCGCCGGCCCGAGACCGTCGACTTCACCGGCCGCGACCCCGGTTACCGGTACCTGCGGGCGAAGGGCAACTCCATCGAGGGCGGCACCTCCGAGGTGCTGCGCAACGTCATCGCCGAGCGGGTGCTGGGGCTGCCGCCGGAAATCCGCACGGACAAGGACGTGCCGTGGAAGGAGCTGCCGCGATGAGCACCGACCTGCTCTACACCGAAGTCGAGGAGGACTTGCGCGCCGCGGTGCGCCGCGTGCTGCGGGACCGCTGCGAGGTGAGCTCCGTGCTCGCCCGCTGCGAATCCGACGAGCCCTACGACCTGGCGCTGTGGCGGACGCTGGCCGGCGAACTGGGCGTGGCCGCGCTCGCGGTGCCCGAAGAACTCGGAGGCGGCGGGGCCGGAGTCCGCGAACTCGCCGTGGTCGCCGAAGAGCTCGGGCGGTCCGTGGCGCCCGTCCCGTTCCTCGGCACCGTGCTCGCCACCGCCGCGCTGACCGCGGCCGGCGCGGCCGAGCCGATCGCCGAGATCGGCGCCGGAACGCTGGTGACGACCCTCGCCGTCGGGCTCGCCACCCGGCCGTCCGCGCGGATCGAACCCGCCGTGCGGGTCGACGGCGCGACGCTGACCGGTACCGCGACCGCCGTCGTGGACCTGGAGGTCGCCGACCGGGTGCTGGTGCCCGCGACCGGACCGGACGGCACCGGGCTGTACCTGGTGGACACCGCCGACACCGGGGTCTCCCGGACTCCGGTGACGCCGCTGGACCTCACGCGGCGGTTCGGCACGCTGGAACTGACCGGAGCGCAGGCCCGGCTGGTCGCGGCCGACGCGGAACCGGTGCTGCGGCGGGCGTTGCTCACCGCGGCCGGAGTGCTGGCCGCCGAACAGGTCGGCCTCGCCCAGCACAGCCTCGATTCCACTGTGGAATACGTGCGGACCCGCTACCAGTTCGGCCGCCAGATCGGCTCGTTCCAAGCGGTCAAGCACCGCCTGGCGGACCTGTGGTCCGGGGTGAGCACCGCCCGAGCCACCTCCCGCAACGCCGCCGACTCCCTGAGCGACGCCGACGCGGAGGCGGAACTCGCCGTCGCCCTCGCCCAGGCCTACTGCTCCGACCTGGCGGTGCTGGCCGTGGAGGAATCCCTCCAGCTGCACGGCGGCATCGGCATGACGTGGGAACACCCCATCCACCTCTACCTGGGCCGGGCCAAGAGCGCCCAGCTCACCTTCGGCACCGCCGAACACCACCGCGCCCGCATCGCCGAGCTCGTCGACCTGCCGTCGGCCTGACCGCTCCGCACCCCTCGTCGCAACAGGAGAACGCATGCGAGTCTTCACCAGCCCGACCGAAGTCCAGGAAGCGCTCGGAGCAGAGCTCGGGACCAGCGACTGGCTGACGATCACCCAGGAGCAGGTCGACGGGTTCGCCGACGCCACGCTGGACCACCAGTGGATCCACGTGGACGCCGAACGCGCCGCGCAGGGCCCGTTCGGCGGGACCATCGCGCACGGCTTCCTCACGCTGAGCCTGCTCTCGGCGCTCAACGCGCAGACCTACCGGTTCGAGAACGTCAAGATGGGCATCAACTACGGGCTGAACAAGGTGCGGTTCCCGAACCCGGTGCGGGTCGGGGCGCGGGTCCGCTCGCACACGCGGCTCGCCGAGATCACCGAGATCGACGGCGGCCTCCAGCTCACCGTCGAGTCCACTGTGGAGATCGAAGGTGCCGACAAACCCGCCTGCGTAGCCCAGGGACTCACCCGCGTGCTCTTCTGATCACTTCGTTGTCGATCCCTCGATCTCGGCTTGCGCAGCGGGTCGCGTGGCGGAACCTCAGTGGCTTCCTCGCTGCGGATCTTTCCCAAGTGGCTCCACCACGAGGAAAAAAGCCGTCCTCGCGAGGAACCCACTGAGAACTCGCCGGTGGTCGGCCTGCTCAAGCCGGTCGCTGCTCAGCGGCTCCGCCGCTGACAAGACAACGAGCCGACCTGGGTCGGCGAGGTCGAAGACAGGCTCTGATCAGCCACCCCGGTCGCTTCGCGCGGCGGTCCGGGGCAGGGTGATCAGCCGGGGAACGTGCCCGCCTTGCCGAGCAGGGCGGGCACTTCCTTGCCCAGCTGCTCGCCGATCCACGTGCCCGTCTCGGCCAACGCGGGCCCGTCCAAGCCGGTGCGCACGCCCATTCCGGTGAGCAGGTATTCCAGGTCCTCGGTCGCGATGTTGCCGGTGGCGTTCGGCGCGAACGGGCAGCCGCCGATGCCGCCGACGCTCGCGTCCAGCGTCGCGGCGCCCTCCTGGAACGCGGCGACGGCGTTGGCGTAGCCGGTGTTGCGGGTGTTGTGGAAGTGGCAGCGCAGCGGGACGGCGGGCGCGGCCTCGCGAGTGCGGGCCAGCAGGTCCACCACCTGGGTGGGGACTCCGGCTCCGATGGTGTCGGCGAGCGCGATCTCGGCGGGGCCGGAGTCGGCGATGCGGCGCGCCAGCTCGGCGACGTGCGCGGCGGACACCGTTCCCTCGAACGGACAGCCGAAGGACGCCGCGATCGTCACCGTCGGCCGGACACCCTCCCGGTGCGCCCGAGCCGCGAGCTCCGACCACAGCGCGAGGCCCTGCTCGGTGCTCATGCCCTGGTTGCGCTCGCTGAAGGTGTCGGTGGCGACGACGACCACGTTCACCTCGTCCACGCCCGCCGCCAGCGCCCGGTCGAAACCGCGGCCGTTGAGCACCAGGCCGATGTAGCTCACGTCCTCGCGGCGCGGCACGGCCGCCATGACCTGCTCCGCGTCGGCCATCTGCGGCACCCGGCGCGGATGCGCGAAGGACACCGCTTCGACGCGCCGCACCCCGGCGGCGATGGCGCGCTCGATCAGCTCGACCTTCGTCGCGGTGGGCAGCAACGTCGCCTCGTTCTGCAGCCCGTCGCGCGGCCCCACCTCGACGACCTCGACCCGCCCCGGAACACCTGCCTGCATCCCCACGCCTCCCTTTCGCGCCGACATCGATCCGACCTCGCGCGATTTCGCGAGAAATCGACCGCCACAACCCACGAAACCCTTGGTCCCGAGGTTCCGCGCGGTCAATTTCTCGCGACATCGCGCGAGTTGTCCACAGCCAGCGGATTCGTCCGCAGCCTGCGCGTGGCGACGGCCCGTCGTCGCACTTTCGTACACAATCCTGATGCACGCATCGTGCACCTCCCTGCGTTCAGGCGTCCAGACCCTTGATTCACCCAGGCTCGATGGCTACTTTGTGCACAATCCGAGCCAGGAGGTGGACGGTGTCACAGGCCGCGACGCGGGCTTACTCGGATCTGCGCCAGGAGATCCTCACCGGTGCGCGCCCCGCGGGCACCCGGCTGCGGGAAGAGGAGCTCGCCGAGACCTTCGGGCTCAGCCGCACGCCCGTGCGGGAAGCGCTGCGCCGCTTGGAGTCCGACGGGCTGGTGCGCCTCGTCCCGCACCGCGGCGCCGAAGTGGTGCGGTTCGAGGACGAGGACGTGGACGAGCTGTTCGACCTGCGCTGCCTGCTCGAATCGCACGCCGCCCGCCGCGCCGCCGAGCGCGGCGACACCGACGTCGCCGCGCTGCGCGAGCTCTGCGAGCGGATGGAGCACCTGCTGCACGACCTCGACGACTCCGGCTACGAGCAGATCACCCGGCTGAACATGGAGTTCCACCGCGCCGTGCACCGCGCGGGCGGGCGCCGCCTGCTGCCGGACCTGCTCTCCCGAGTCATCGACGTACCGCTGGTGCGCCGGACCTTCCACCAGTACACGGCCGCCCAGCTGGACCGCAGCTTCGCCCAGCACCGCGAGCTCGTCGACGCCATCGCGGCGGGCGACGGGGACTGGGCGCACGCGGTGATGCAGTCGCACCTGCGCGCGGCCCGCGCCTCGCTGGGCCGCACCCCGCCCGGCACCTCCGACGCGGACTCCCCCGCACCCCGCACCCCCGGCGAAAGGCAGGGCCAGTGACCACCTCTCCTCCCGGACCGTTGGCCGATCTGCGCGTCGTCGAGACGGGGTCGCTGATCGCCGGGCCGTTCTGCGGCCAGCTGCTCGCCGACTTCGGCGCCGAGGTCATCAAGGTCGAAGACCCCGCCCGCGGCGACCCGATGCGCGAATGGGGCGTGCACGCCGAAGGCACCTCGCTGTCGTGGCCGGTCATCGCGCGCGGCAAGAAGTCCGTGACCTGCGATCTTCGTTCCGCCGAGGGCCAGCGCATCCTGCGCGAGCTGGTGGCGCAGGCCGACGTGCTGGTGGAGAACTTCCGCCCCGGCACGCTGGAGCGCTGGGGTCTGTCCCCGGAGGCGCTGCACGAGATCAACCCCGGGCTGGTGCTGGTGCGCGTCACCGGATACGGCCAGGACGGGCCGTACGCGGGACGCGCCGGGTTCGGCTCCATCGGCGAGGCCATGGGCGGCCTGCGCCACGTCACCGGTGAGCCGGACCGGCCGCCGAGTCGCACCGGGATCTCGCTCGGCGACTCGCTGGCGGGCACGTTCTCCGCGCTGGGCGCGATGATGGCGCTGCACGCGCGGCAGCGCACCGGGCGCGGGCAGGTCGTGGACACCGCGATCTACGAGGCGGTGCTGGCGTTCATGGAGTCGCTGCTGCCGGAGTGGCAGCTCGCCGGGCACCGCCGCGAACGCACCGGCGCGATCCTGCCGGGCATCGCCCCCAGCAACGCCTACCCGACCGCCGACGGCGCCGAAGTGATCATCGGCGCGAACCGGGACACCGTGTTCACCCGCCTGTGCGCGGCGATGGACCGCCCGGAGCTGGCCGCCGAGGACGAGCTGGGCACTCACGCCGCGCGCGGCGAGCGGCAGCGCGAGCTCGACGAGCTGATCTCCGCGTGGACCCGCACGATGCCGACGGACGAGCTGCTGGACCGGCTGCACGAGGCGGGCGTGCCCGCGGGCCGGGTCTACACGGCCGCCGACATGGCCGCGGACCCGCACTTCGCCGCGCGCAAGGCGATCGTGCGGCTGATGCACCCGGAGCTGGGCGACTTCCCGATGCAGAACGTGGTGCCGCGGCTGTCCGACACGCCCGGCGAGGTGCGCGGCCTGGGCCCGGAACTCGGGGAGCACAACGACGAGGTGTACGGCGCGCTGCTCGGCGCCGACGCCGGGCAGCTCGCGCGCTGGCGCGAGGCGAAGGTGATCTGACCCGGCCGACCGGACCACCCCTCCGCGAACAGGAGAGACCACGATGGATCAACGACGATCCGCCGACCGTCCGCTGCGCGAACCGATCCGCCACCCCTGGTTGTGGGTGGGGCTCGCCCTGAGCGTGCTGGCCGGCATCCCGCTCTACCTGGCTCCCGGCCTGGTTCGGCCGCTCGTGTTCGGCATCCCCGCGTGGCTGGCCGTCTCGGTGCTCGCGACGCTGGCGTTCGCCGCGCTGACCAGCTGGATGTGCCTGCGCTGGTGGAACCTCGCGGAACCCGCGGAGGAAGCCGCCCGCGCCGAGGATCGGAGCGCGGCATGACCGGACTCAGCTTCGCCGGGCTCAGCGGCATCATCGTGCTCACCGCCTACGCGGTGATCATGCTGGTCATCGGCTTCTTCGCGGGCAAGGACGCGCAGGCGGGCAAGAGCGTGCGCGGCTACTACCTCGGTGGCGGCGGGCTCGGCTTCACCGCGCTGTTCTTCACGCTGTACGCGACGCAGTACAGCGGCAACTCCATCGTGGGCTACGCGCCGGAGGCCTACCGGTCCGGATTCCTGTGGTGGCAGTCGGTTCCGTTCATGATCGCGGTCATCGCCGGGTACCTGCTGTTCGCGCCCCGGCTCTACGTCATCGCCAAGCGCGAAGGCTTCGTCACGCCGACCGACTGGGTGCGCCACCGCTTCGGCTCGACGAAGCTCTCGGTGCTGGTGGCGCTGCTGATGCTGTGGGGCTTGGCGAACTACCTGCTGGAGCAGCTGGTCGCGATGGGCCAGGGCATCGCCGGGCTCACCGGGGAGACGGTGCCGTACCAGATCGGCGTGGTCGTGTTCGTGCTCGTCATGCTGATCTACTCGTGGACCGGCGGGATGCGCGCGGTGGCGTTCACCGACGTCATGCAGGGCATCGCGCTGCTGATCGGGATCGCGGTGCTGCTCGGCGGCGCGCTGTACCTGGTCGACGGCGACGTCGCCGGGGTCACCCGGCACCTGGTGGAGACCGCCCCGGAGAAGGCGGGCGTGCCCGCGCGCGAGGACTCGGTGAACTGGCTGTCGATGATCGTCATGATCGGACTGGGCGCCGCGGTGTACCCGCACGCCATCCAGCGGATCTACGCAGCGCGTTCCGAACGCACCCTCAAGCGCTCGCTGGCGATCATGGCGTGGATGCCGCTGGTGACCACCGGAGTCGTGTTCCTCGTCGGCATCATCGGCATCCAGCTGTTCCCCGGCCTGTCCGAGACGGGCTCCGAGCAGCTCGTCGGCATGATCGCCAACGAGGTCGCGGGCATCAACCTGTTCTTCTACATCACGATGATCCTGCTGTTCGGCGGCGTGATCGCGGCGATCGTGTCCACAGCGGACTCGGCGCTGCTGAGCTTCTCCGCGGTGATCTCGCGGGACGTCTACGGGCGCTACCTGAACCCGCGCGCCTCCGAGTACAAGCAGGTGCTGGTCGGCAAGGTCGCCGGGATCGTCGCCATCGCGCTGCTGCTGGCGCTGGCCTGGAACCCGCCGAGCACGCTGTACAACATCTTCGTGCTCAAGTTCGAGCTGATCGTGCAGCTCGCGCCGGTGTTCATCCTCGGCCTGTACTGGCGGCGGATGGCGGCGGGGCCCGCGTTCTGGGGCATGCTCGCCGGTTCCGCGGTGGCGGGGCTGCTGACCGTGCTCGACCTGGGGCCGTTCTACGGCGTGCCCGGCGGGCTGCTCGGACTCGGCCTCAACGTGGCGATCTGCGCCGTCGGTTCGCTGCTGCGGCCCGCACCGGTGGAGGACCCCGTCCGGCACGGCCTCGACCTGCGCCCGGTCAGCGGCGGAGCCGCCGCGCAGTGACCGGCGCCCTCCTTTCGAGGACGGCGATGTCGCCGCGCACGGCGAGCAGAACTCGCCGCCCCGGGCCAGGGGCGGCGAGCTTCCGCCGAACGCCGACCTGGAAGAGCCCTCACAGCCTGATGCCCATGCCCGGCCCGAGCGGCCAGTCCGCGAAGTAGAACGCGGTGAGGATCAGGGCCCACAGCAACCAGAACGGCACGACGAACGGCGTCATCCGCGCCACCAGCGTGCCGAGCCCGGCGTTCGGCTCGTAGCGGCGCAGGTAGCCCAAGATGATGATCATGTACGGGTTCAGCGGAGTCATGATCTGCGTCGCCGAGTCGCCCACCCGGAACGCAGCCTGCGCGAAACCCGGCTCGAAGCCGAGCAGCGCGAACATCGGCACGAACACCGAGGCCATCAGCGTCCACAGGCTCGACCCGGAGATGATGAACATGTTCAGCACCGAGGCCAGCACCATGAACCCGAGGAACGCCGGATAACCCGCCAGCCCCAGCGCGGTCAGCAGGTTCGCGCCGCCCACGGCCAGCGCCGCGCCCAGGTTCGTCCAGTTGAACAGCGCGATGAACTGGCCGAGCATGAACGCCAGCACCAGGAATCCCGTCAGGTCCCGCAACGCCCCGGCCATCAGCTTCGGCACGTCCGCCGCACGCGCGACCGCCCCCACCGGCACGCCGAACGCGATGCCGGGCACGAGGAACGCCAGGAATATCAGCGTCGTCACGGAGTCCAGCAGCGGCGACTCCGGCAGGAACCCGCCGGCGTCGTTGCGCAATGGCGAACCGGGCCACAGCACCAGGACCAGCACCGCCGCGAGCAGGACGGCCGCCGCGATCCCGGCCCACCGCAGGCCGCGCCGTTCCGCGGTACTGAGGGCGACGGTGAGCCGCCCGCCCTCCGCACCGTCCTCCCGATCGTCCACATCGGACTCGGGGGCCGCCTCCTCGCGGGGAACACCACCGCGGACCATGCGCGGCTCGATGACCCGGTCGATCAAGAACCCCGCCAGCAGGGCCAGCAGCACCGAGGACACCACGTTGAAGTAGTAGTTCGACACCGGCGTCACCGTCGCCCCCGGATCCGGCAGGATCGAGGCGACCTCGTTGCTGATCCCGGAGAACAGCGCGTCGAGGCTCGTCACCACCGGCGCCGTCGAATACCCGGCGCCCGCCGCGGCGAAGCCGCCGAGCAGGCCCGCGACCGGATGCCTGCCCGCGGCCTTGAACACCATCGCCGCCAACGGCGGCAGGATGATCATCGCGGAGTCGGCCATCACGCTGGAGGAGATGCCGACGAACCCCACCGCGTAGGGCAGCACCCAGCGCGGCGCACCGCCGAACGAAGCCCTGATCAACGCCGTGAGCAGCCCGGTCCGCTCCGCCAGCCCGACCCCGAGCATGATCGTGATGACGGTCTCCAGCGGCGGGAAGCCGATGAAGTTCGCGGGCATCTCGGTGAACAGGAACTCCAGCCCCGCACCGGACAACGCCGCCCGCACCGGGGTGTCCTGCTCCGCGCCGGGAATCCGCACCGACACCCCGAACGCGGCGACCACCGTGGACACCACGGCGACCAGCAGCAGCAACGAGCCGAACAGCAGGAACGGATCGGGCAGCTTGTTCCCCGCGCGCTCGACCAGGTTCAGCACCCGGTCCAACCTGCTCTGCTTCGCGGGTGCGGCGGTGTCGGCCATGCGAACTCCTGCTGCCGGGGCGGCGGTCGTCGCGCCCGGCACCGCCGGGACGCTGGGAGGAACCTAGTCCTCCGACCGGCGGCGGTGAAGGTGCGATCCCGCCTTCCCGCGGGACGGGACGGGCGCGCGGGCGGCGCGAACGCCTCCCGCACGCCCGATCAGCAGCGCCCGATCACACCGAGCGGTCGTAGACGACGCGCCCGACCGTGCTGCCCTCGCCGACGCGGCGGACGCCGTCGGCGACCGCGTCCAGCGGGAGCCGCTCGCTGATCAGCGGGCGGATCAGGCCTTCGTCGGCGAGCCGGGCGAGCTCCCGATGCGTGTCCACCACCAGCTGCGGGTTGCGCTCGTTGTACAGGCCCCAGTGCAAGCCCACGATCGAGTAGTTCTTGATCAGCGCGTGGTTCAGGCCGGGCGTGGGGATCGTGCCGCCCGCGAAGCCGATGATCAGGATGCGGCCCTCGAAGGCGATGCACTTCGTGGACCGCGCGTAGGTGTCGCCGCCCACCGGGTCGTAGACCACGTCGGCGCCCTTGCCACCGGTGAACTCCTTGACGATCGGCACGAAGTCCTCGCTCTGCCGGTCCACCACCAGGTCGGCGCCGAGTTCCTTGGCCACCTCGGCCTTCTTCGGCCCGCCGACGACGCCGATCACCTTCGCCCCGGCCGCCTTGCCCAGCTGCACCGCAGCGCTGCCGACACCGCCCGCCGCCGCGTGCACCAGCAGCGTTTCGCCTTCGCGCAGGCCCGCGCGCCGGTGGAGTCCGAAGTGGCCGGTCTGGTAACCGATGAACAGGGAAGCCGCCTCCGCGTCCGACAGCGACTCCGGTGCGGGGAAGGTGCGCGGCGCGTCCATCAGCGCCAGCTCCGCGAACCCGCCGGTGGGCAGCGCCGCCGAGCCGAGCACCCGATCGCCCGGCGCGAACCCGGTCACGCCCTCGCCGACCTCCACGACCTCGCCGCACAGCTCCACGCCCGGCGTGAACGGCAGCGGCGGCTTGATCTGGTACTGGCCACGGCACAACAGGACGTCGGGGAAGTTCACCGGGGTCGCCAGCACCCGCACCACCAGCTGCCCCTCGCCCGGTCGCGGATCAGCCACCTCGTCGAGCCGCAGCACGTCCTGCGGTTCACCGTTCTCGCTGAGCTGCCACGCCTTCACACGCCACCTCCGAAAGGGAGCTCCGCCGCTCCTCGTTACCGCCCGCGACCGGTCATGGCCGCAGGGATGTCAGCAGCAGATCCGCGAAGTGCTCGCCGATCTGCTCACCGGTCAGCTCGCCGTCGCGCCGGAACCAGGTGCCCAGGTGGTGCACCGAACCGAAGAAGAAGTCCACGACGAGCTCCGCCGGCTTGTCGGTGCGGAACACGCCCGCCGCCTGGCCTTCCTCGATCAGCGCCCGCACCCGCTCGTGGTAGCGGCGGCGCTGCGCCCGCACCTCGGTGCGCTTGTCCGGGTGCAGCAAGTGCATCGACCGGAAGAAGATCACCGTGTCGTCCAGGTTCGCCGCCGTCGTGGCCACCACGTCCGAGGCGACCGCGTGCAACCGCTCCGCGACCGGAGCACCGCCGTCCGCGTCCCGCTCCATCCGAGCCGTCTGCACGCGCAGCAGCCGCGCGTAGATCTCGTAGAGCAGGTCGTCCTTGGAGCCGAAGTAGTGGTACATCGCGCCCTTGGTGACCCCGGCGGCGTCCACGATCTGCTGCACCGAGGTCGTCTCGAAACCGTGCTCGGCGAACAACCGCGTCGCCGCCGCCAGCAGTCGCTGCGGCACCGTTTCGGCGGTCTCCGGTGCCGTGCGGGCCTCCGCCATGTGCGCCTTCCCTTCGGGCTCTCCGCAATGACCTAGCGGAACCTCAGTGGTCTCCTCGCTGCGGGATCATTTTCCCCCGTGGCCCGGCCACGGGGGACGACGCCGTCCTCGCGAGGCCCCGCCGGTGGTCATCGTGCTCTGGCCGGTCACCGCTCAGCGGACGGCGCAGCACCCGGCACCCCGTCCGGCAGGCGCACCGCGATCACGCCAGCCCGCGTTGCAGCTTGCGCATGCCGCCGTGCCACTTGGCGGGATCCGTCGCGCGCAGCGCGTAGTACTGCGCCACCTCGGGGTGCGGGAGGATCAGGAACCGGTCGTCCTGCAGCGCCGCCAGCACCTCGTCGGCGACCTGCTCCGGTTCGATCGCGGCGTCGGCCAGCAGCTTCTTGCCCGTCTCACCGGTGCCGTCGAGCAGGTTGGTGCGCACGCCCTGCGGGCACAGCGCCTGCACGGTGATGCCGCGGTCGGCGTAGGTGATCGACATCCACTCCGCGAAGGCCAGCGCCGCGTGCTTGCTCACCGCGTACGGCGCCGAACCCAGCATGGTGAGCAGCCCGGCGGCCGAGACGGTCGCCAGGAACCGCCCTTCGCCGCGTTCCAGCCACTGCGGCAGCACCGCTCGTGCGGCCCGCACGTGGGCCATCACGTTGACCTCCAGCGACCGCGCCCACGCGGACTCCTCCGCTTCCGGGCCACCGGCGTCGGCGACACCGGCGTTGGCGCAGAACAGGTCGATCCGCCCGTAGCGCTCCGTCGCGGCGCCGACCAGGTCGGCCACGCCCTGCTCGCTCGCGGCGTCGCCCGGCACGGCCAGCCCGCCGACCTCGGCGGCCACCGCCCGCGCCGCGTCCGCGTCGAGGTCGTTGACCACGACCGACGCGCCCTGCCCGGCGAACCGGCGGCTCAGCGCGGCGCCGATGCCGTTGCCGCCGCCGGTGACCACCACTACCGACTCCGCCAGCCGCATCACACACCTCCGGTGAGCGTCAGGCCGCCGTCGAGGGTGAGGATCTGCCCGGTCACCCAGGACGCCTCGTCGGAGAGCAGGTACGCCGCGGCGCCGCCGATGTCGTCCGGCACGCCGAGGCGCTTGAGCGGGTAGCCCGCCGAGACCCCGTCCTCGTCCTCGGCGTAGAGGGCGGTGGCGAACTTCGTCTTCACCACGGCCGGCGCCACCGCGTTGACCCGCACGTTCGGGGCCAGCTCCACGCCGAGCTGCTGGGTCAGCAGCGACAGCATCGCCTTCGTCCCGCCGTAGTAGCCGATGCCCGGCGAGGGCCGCTGCCCGGCCACGGAGGAGACGTTGAGGATCGACCCGCCGTGCTCCTTCATCCACGCCCGGTACACCTGCTGGGTCCACGACAGCGCGGCGAGCACGTTGACCTCGAAGGTCTTGCGCGCCACCGCGTGGTCCACGTCGATGACCGGGCCGTAGGCGGGGTTGATGCCGGTGTTGTTGACCAGGATGTCGATCCGGCCGTGGTCGGTCAGCGCGCGGTCGACGACCTCGGCCTGGTGCTCGACGTTGTCGGCCTTGCCCGCGACGCCCTGCGCGTTGCCCTCGCCGAGCGTCGCCACCGCCTCCGCCAGGGGTTCCGGATTGCGGGCGGTGATGATCACCTTGGCGCCCTCGGAGACCAGCCGTTCGGCGATGCCGAGGCCGATGCCGCGGCTGGCACCGGTCACGATCGCCACCCGGCCGTCGAAACGCTTGCTCATGCGATGCTCCCACTCGAAAGACCGACCAGTCGGTACGGACCAGTCAACGGGCTGCCCCAGGGTCGCGTCAAGCCTCGGAACCACCTCGCCGGCCCCACGACGGACTCACCCGGCACGGCCCGTCCGATCGACGAGCCACCCCACCGGACCACCCATCAGGCCCTTGACCTCACGTCGTGCAGCTGTCCCGGCACCGGGCTCCGCGACACCCGAAAATTGCCCCACCACGGGCTCGCCAGCAAAAACGGAGATCGTTTACTCCGCTGGGAGGCGATTTTCAACGCAACCGGACCCATCGCCCGAAAGATTAGGCCGGGTCCTCCGTCAGTCGGACGGACGCGGCACGCTGTGCGATGCGATTGCTACATCCAGTGATTCACCATTGCGGAGCGCACGATCGCGCACACGTTTGGCCCAGAACGCGCTACGCTGGGGACATGACAGTCGCGCTGGAGACCATCCTGGCCCGAGCAGGATTGCGGGTCACCGCCAACGAATTCCTCTCGCTCGTCGAGGACGCGGCGAAGAGGCTCATCACGCCGCAGGTCGACCCGGCAGCGCACTTCACCCACTCCGAACGCGAAGCCCTCGGCGAAGCCGGGCTGGACCTCGCGCCGCTCGCCGCGAACGAGACCGATCCGCGCGCCCGGACCGTAGCCGAGCAGGCGGTGCTGCGCGACACCGCGCTGTCGGTCAACCAGGCCGCGGAACGCATCGGCGTCGACTCCAGCCGCATCCGGCACCGCATCGGCGACGGGCGGCTCATCGGATGGAAGGACCGCGGCGGCTGGCGGCTGCCCGCCTGGCAGTTCAGCGACAACGACGTGCTGCCCGGCTTGGAAACGGTGCTCACCGGCATGCCGCAGGACCAGCCCGCGCTGGTGCTCGCGAAGTTCATGACGACGGCTCAGGACGACCTGGAACTCGGCGACCGGCCGGTCAGCCCGCGGGAATGGCTGCTCGCGGGCGGCAGCGCGCGACGCGTCGCCGACCTCGCCTCCGCGATCGGCACCCCGGCCTGATCCGTCCCGGACCGCGAACCCACCAGGACATCCGTTGGCAAGACTCCCCCAGCCGCCGGCCCCGGCGGTACTGCAAGCCATGCTGCGACGTACCGAGGACGTGATCGCGGTACCCGCGGGGACCCGGCTCGCCCGCGTGTTCACCTCCGGCGGCAACCACCCGCAGCAGTGGGACAGCTTCCGCTACGCCGGGCCGCTGCCGCACGCGCGCTTCGACCCGCACCTGCCCAACACCCAGGGCGGTCCGACGGTCACCCGCGAGCACGGGGTGCTGTACTTCTCGCTGTCCGTGCGCACCTGCGTCGCCGAGGTCTTCCAGGCGACGTCCACCGTGGACCGCCGCACCCGCAAGCCGCACCTGGTGCTGTTCCGCCCTCGCCGGACGCTGCGGCTGCTGGACCTGGCCGGGTTGTGGGCGACCCGCGCGGGCGCCTCGCAGGCGATCAGCAACGGGCCGAAGGAGCGAACCCAGGCCTGGGCGCGCAGCATCCGCGCGGCCTACCCGGAGCTCGACGGGCTCTGGTACCGGTCGGCGATGGACGGGGGCAACCCGTCGCTGTGCCTGTGGGACCCGCCGTCGGCGACGGCCCTGCCGGACGCCCCCGACGTGCTGCTGCCGCTGGACCATCCCGGGCTCGACGTGCCGCTGGGCCGCGTGTGCAAGGAGCTCAACTACACGCTGCTCGACTGACCGCGGCACCCCCGCCGGAAGTCGGCCTCGGCGTTGGCAATTTCGCGAGGAATCGGCGGAGGTTCGCACCAACGCGGCCGGATTCAAGTCCGCCGGGTGACGTCGTCAGTCGCGGCGTTCGACCCGGCCGTGAACAGAAACGCGCGGCACCCCACAACGGGGTGCCGCGCGTTCTGTTCGTCAGGTCAGGACTTCTCGGGCGCCGGCTGAGCCGCCTCGTCCTTGCGCGACTTCGCCAGGCTCGCGATCGTCGTGATCGCCAGCACGCCGATGATCACGCCGAGGGACATCCAGTTGTTGATCTCCAGCCACTCGGGCACCGCGTGGTACTCGTGCAGCGCGTGGATCACCAGCTTGATGCCGATGAACCCGAGGATGATCGACAGCCCCACGTTCAGGTAGACCAGCTTGTCGACCAGCCCGCCGAGCAGGAAGTACAGCTGCCGCAGCCCCATCAGGGCGAAGGCGTTCGCCGCGAAGACCAGGAACGGGTCCTGGGTGATGCCGAAGATCGCCGGAATGGAGTCGACGGCGAACAGCAGGTCCGCGCTGCCGATGGCGACGATCACCACGAACATCGGGGTGAGCCAGCGCTTGCCGTCGATCTTCACGATCGACTTGGTCTCGTGGTACTCCTCGGTCACCGGGAACACCTTGCGGACCCAGCGGACGACGACGTTCTCCTTGTACTCCTCGTCCTCGTCCTTGTTCCGGATCATGCCGATCGCGGTCCAGATCAGGAACGCGCCGAACACGAAGAACACCCACACGAAGCGCTCGATCAGCGCCGCACCCACCGCGATGAACGCACCGCGCATCACCAGGGCCAGCAGGATGCCGATCAGCAGCACGCGGTGCTGGTGGATCGTCGGGACCGCGAAGCTGGACATGATCACCATGAAGATGAACAGGTTGTCCACGCTCAGGGAGTATTCGGTGATGTAACCGGTGAAGTACTCGATCGCGAAGTGCTGATCACCGAAGATCCACACTCCGATGCCGAACGCGATGGCGCACGCGATGTAGAAGATCACCCAGCGAGCGGCCTCGCCGGTGGTCACCTCATGCGGCTTGCGGTCCACGATCACGAGGTCGATCAGCAGCAGCAGGGCGAGTCCGCCCAGCGTCGCCGCCCAGATCCACCACGGAACGTGCAGCGTGTCGACCGCTGCTGCTTGAGCCTGCTGGGCCGCCATCATCCTGGCACCCATCGATCACCTCCGGTTCAGGGCATGCGCCGGGACCGGAGGTCTCTTCCACCGGCGTACCGGTCGACGGCACCGGGTCCCGGCAGCAGCCTAGAGGCAGCCGACGAGGCCGTGATGACGATGCCGCCGCGAAGGAATACTCCCCTCCACAACGTTGCCAAGATTGTCACTTATGCACTGCTTCGAACACCAGCCCGGGTTGATCGACCCGAATGCGCACGGAAGACTACGGCGAGCTACTTGAAGCCACAATGCCCTGGTCAAAGCATCACCCGTTACGGGGTACCGGTGCCGCCGTGTGACCAATCCCATCGATCGCACCACACTCACTCGAACGAATGGGCGATCGCGCCCGTCCAGCGTGCGGTTATGATCGCCGCGCCCGCACTCGGGGATGCGGCCGTGCACCGAACGACTCGACGATCGCGAGGGTGACGCCGCAGGAGGCGACCGGATTTCTGTTCGGTTGCTGCTTCATAGCGTCTTCGCCCTGGCCCGCCTCAGGATGAATCCGTTGCCGCCTCTTTCCCCTACTGTCGGCCCCGTGCCCCAGCTCCTCCGCCACGGCAGGCGTTTCCTGCTGCTCATCGTGATCACCGTGCTCCTGGTCACGGGTGTGGCGGCGCTCTGGTCCGGTGAGCGCGAGCAGCCGGCACCACCGGCGCCGCGCGAAGCCCTCATCGACGTCCAGGACGGCCCCGACGGGCTGGAGCGCATCCAGATCGACGCCACCCTCTACGCGCCCGCCACCACCCCGGCACCGGCGGTGGTGATCGCGCACGGCATGGGCGGCGACAAGACCGACGCGGACGGGCAGGCGCGGGACCTCGCACGGCGCGGCTTCGCGGTGCTGACGTACTCGGCGCGCGGATTCGGCGGGAGCACCGGCCGGATCGCGCTGAACTCCCCGGACTACGAGGTCTCCGACGCCCGCCAGCTCGTGGACTGGCTCGCGCGGCAACCGGAGGTGCAGCGCGACCGCGACGGCGACCCGCGCGTCGGCGTGACCGGCAGCTCCTACGGCGGCGCGCTGAGCCTGCTGCTGGCGGGAAGCGACGCGCGGGTGGACGCGATCGCGCCGGTGATGACCTACAACGACCTCGGGCAAGCGCTGCTGCCGAACGCGGCGGGCACCGCGCCGCCGTCCGCCGACACCCCCGCGCACGGCGCGTTCGGGCCCGACGGCGTGTTCCGGCGCGCCTGGGCCGGGCTGCTGTTCGCCACCGGCGGACCCACCGCGGGCGGCGCCGGAGCCCCGGTGCGAACCGGCGAGCGGACCGCCACGCCGCCACCCGCCACCTGCGGGAACTTCACCGCCGAGGTGTGCGCCGCCTACAGCGAACTCGCCCGCACGGGTCGCGCGTCGGAGAAGACCCGCAAGCTGCTGGCATCGGTCTCCCCCAGTTCGAACAACGGCAACATCCGAATCCCGACGCTGCTGGTGCAGGGCACGCAGGACACGCTGTTCGGCTTGGACCAGGCCGACGCCAACGCCCGCCAGATCGCCGCCGCGGGCGGCGACGTCAGCATGCTGTGGTTCGCCGGCGGCCACGACGGCTCCGCGCCCCAGGCCCGCGTCCAGGCGCGCATCGCCGACTGGTTCTCCTCCCACCTGCGCGGCGCGGGCGCACCGGGCAACCGCTTCGAGTACGACATCGCCGGAGCCGCGCGCCGCGACGGCGACGTGCCGGTGCGCACCATGGCCTCCCCCGACTACCCGGGCGTGCGTTCGGATCGCACGCCGCGGTTCTCGCTGGACCTCACCGGCCCCGCGACCGAGGTGGTCAACCCGCCGGGCGGCTCCCCCGCCGCGCTGAGCTCGCTGCCCGGCTCCCCGGGCCGGAGGGATCGGTCCGAACCGCGGGACCTGCCGGGGCAGGTCGCGAACTTCCGCACCGAACCGGTGTCCTCGCGGCTGCTGATCTCCGGCGTGCCGCAGACGCGGTTGTCGGTGGCCGCGGTCCCCGGCCAGCCCACCACCGGCGACGCGGTGCTGTTCGCCAAGCTCTACGACGTCGACCGCGAGGGCCGCAAGGAACTGGTGGGAGACGGCGTCGCCCCGATGCACGTCACCGGGCTCCGGCCCGGCGGCAGGCCCGTGGAAGTGAACGTGGCGCTGCCGGGCGTGGTGCACTCGCTGGAGACCGGGCACCGCCTGGAGCTCGCGGTGACCACCACCGATCAGGCCTACGCGGTGCCGGTCGAATCGGCCGTGCACCGGGTGGACGTGACCGGGGACCGGGCGTTGTCGGTGCCGTCGGTGAAGGCCACCGGCATCACCGGCGGCACGTTCCCGACCGCGCCCGTCGCGGGCATCGCCGGAATCCTCGCGCTGCTCGGGCTGACCTGGCTGCTCTCGCGGCTGCGCCGCCGCTACGCCCGGCCCGAGGAACCGGAGGCGAACGGCTCCCCGCTGGAGATCACCGACCTCACCAAGACCTACCCGCACAAGGTGACCGCCGTCGACGGCGTGTCGATGCGCGTGGAACGCGGGCAGATCGTCGGACTGCTCGGACCGAACGGCGCCGGCAAGACGACGACGCTGCGCCTGCTGCTGGGACTGCTGCACCCCACCGCGGGGCAGATCCGCGTCTTCGGGCACCAGGTCGAACCGGGCGCGCCGGTGCTCTCCCGGATCGGTTCGCTCGTCGAATCACCCGGATTCCCGCCGCACCTGACCGGGCTGGACAGCCTCAAGCACTACTGGGCGGCCACCGGGCGGCCGATGCTGCAGGCGCGGTTCGACGAGGTCGTGCACATCGCCGGCCTCGGCGAGCACGCCCACCGCCGCACCGCCACGTTCAGCCAAGGCACCCAGCAACGGCTGGCGATCGCGCAGGCCATGCTGGGGCTGCCCGACCTGCTGGTGCTCGACGAACCGACGAACCGGCTGGACCCGCCGCAGATCCACCAGATGCGCGAGATCCTGCGCCGCTACGCGGCGACCGGGCGGTGCGTGCTGCTGTCGAGCCACCTGCTGTCCGAAGTGGAGCAGACCTGCACGCACGTGATCGTGATGCACCGCGGCAAGGTCATCACGACCGGCAGCGTGGAGGAGATCGTGTCCGTCGACGGCCAGGCGACGTTCCGCGTCGACGACCCGGAGCAGGCCGCCACCGCGCTGCGCTCGCTCGAAGGACTGGGCGCGGTGCAGGTCGACGGTGACCTGGTGCACGCGGACCTCGCCGGGCACAGCCGGTCGATCGCGGTGAACGCGCTGGTCGCCTCCGGTGTGGCGGTCAGCCAGGTCGGGCCGCGCCGCAGGCTCGAAGACGCCTTCCTGAACCTGGTCGGAGAGGAGCAGCGCTGATGGCGGAACGGTCGAACGGCGAATCCGCCGAAGCCCCCGTCCCGGACCCGTGGGCCGCGGCCCCGGAGCACGGCGAGCAGTCGGGACGCGAGACGCAGCCGTTGTCGACGGAATCCGAACGGCACCGGGCGGCGATCGCCCGCGCGCTGGAATCAGGCGGGTTCCCCGACCTGGACCCGGCGCAGCGGCGACCGCCACCGGTGTGGGGCGCCGACGCGATGCTCGCCGACGACCCGGAACCCGAGGACGAACAGCCGCGCGAGGACGTGCTCGACGCGGATCGGGCCGACCTACCTGAGCCGGAACCGGCCGACTGGACCTCGCCGACGTGGCAATGCGACGGAACGGAGGCGGCGACCTCCCCCACCACGACGCGGCCCGCGGCCACCGACGACGTGATCCCCACGAACCGCTCGACCGGCGTCGCCGCCGAACACCCCCGCTTCACCGACACCTCCACAGGACGATCCGGAATCGTCGAAACCGGCCAGGTCTCGGTCGCCGAACCCGCGGCGGAAACAGCGGCGGCCCTGCCCGTCAGCGCGCAAGACCCCACCCAGGCCGACGGCAGCGTGCAGGGCTACCAAGCGGGCCGGACGCTGCCCGTGCGGGTCGAACTCGCCCGCCAACTGGGGCGCAGGCGCACCCGGCTCGCGCTCGGATTCCTGATGCTGCTGCCGCTGCTGCTGCTCGCCGCGTTCGAGATCGGCGACGACGGATCCACCCCGCGGACCGGAGACCTCGCCGGGATGGCGACCTCCAGCGGGTTGAACTTCGCCGCGTTCGCCGTGTCGTCCTCGGCCGGATTCCTGCTCGTCCTGGTCGTCGCGTTGTTCTTCGGCGACACCGTGGCCAGCGAAGCCTCCTGGTCCAGCCTGCGCTACCTGCTCGCGGCGCCCGTGCCGCGCGGCCGGTTGCTGCGGCAGAAAGCGATCGTGGCCGCGCTGCTGTCGCTGCTCGGGACGGTGCTGCTGCCGACCGTGGCGCTCGCCGTCGGGCTGTTCTGGTACGGGCCCGGCGAACTGGCCACGCCGAACGGCAGCGTGCTCTCGTTCGCCGCGGGCGCCGTGCACCTGGCGCTGGCGGTGGCGTACCTCGCGGTGCAGCTGAGCTGGGTCGCCGGACTCGCCCTCTGGCTGGGCGTCAGCACGGACGCGCCGCTGGGCGCGGTGGGCGGCGCGCTGCTGGTCTCGATCCTCTCGCAGATCCTCGACCAGATCTCCGCGCTCGGATCGCTGCGAGCGTTCCTCCCGACGCACTACGCGAGCGCCTGGTCCGACCTGCTCGCCGAAGAAGTCGACTGGACCGGCATGGCCAACGGGACTTGCTCAGCGCTGATCTACGCGACGGTGTTCATCACGCTCGCCCACTGGCGCTTCCACGGCAAGGACATTACGAGTTGATCGGGGTTCTGGGGTCGTTTTGCTCGGGTGGTCGGGTGGCGGAACCTCAGTGGCTTCCTCGCTGCGGGATCTTTTTCCCAAGTGGCTCCGCCACGAGGGAAAAAGCTGTCCTCGCGAGGAAGCCACT
>NZ_JBSFWJ010000087.1:0-20230 GCF_053592695.1 Saccharopolyspora sp. NPDC002578
GCTGGACTGGCAGCGGGAAGCCGCCGACCCCGGCGACCTCGTGGCGGAGCCACTCGGGAAAAAGATCCCGCAGCGAGAGACCGACTGAGGTTCCGCTACCCGACCACACGAGCAAAACGAGCCCGGCCCCCAAAAACGTGGAAGACCGCCCGAGGTTCGGTCGGGGGTGACTCCGAACCTCGGGCGGCCGGTCTGGGGGGGGGCGCCGAAACGCCGGTACACCCGGGAGAGCGGGCGGCGGTGCGCCGTCGCCCGGCTCACCGGGTGTCGTGGCATCACTTCACGGAGATGCCGTGCTCCTGCAGCCAGGGCAGCGGGTTGGTCTTGCTGCCGCCTTCGATGACCTCGAAGTGCAGGTGCGGGCCGGTGGACTGGCCCTTGTTGCCGATGGTGGCGATCTTGTCGCCGGCGCTGACCTTGTCGCCCACGTTCACGTCGATGGTGTTGACGTGGCCGTAGACGGTGATCGTGCCGTCGTTGTGCTGCACGCGGACCCACTGGCCGAAGCCGCTGGCCGGTCCGGCGCTGATGACCTCGCCACCGCT
Organism: Saccharopolyspora sp. NPDC002578; assembly: GCF_053592695.1. NCBI lineage: Bacteria > Bacillati > Actinomycetota > Actinomycetes > Pseudonocardiales > Pseudonocardiaceae > Saccharopolyspora > Saccharopolyspora sp. NPDC002578. Next base: position 546 of record NZ_JBSFWJ010000087.1, read on the forward strand.
GACGCTGACGATCGGGGTGCCGATGCTGTTGGCGATGTCGATGCCCTTGTGGGTGCTGCCCCAGCGGGAACCGAATCCGGAGGTGAAGGTGCCTTCGGCGGGCTTGACGTAGCCGTTGCTCGCCTTGGCGGGCTGGGCGGACGCGGCCTGCTTGGTCTCGGCCTGCTTGGCTTCGGCGGCCTTCTTCTCCGCGGCCTGCTTGTCGGCCGCTTCCTTGTCGGCGGCCTCCTTCGCGGCCTTCTGGTCCGCGACGGCCTTGGCCTTCTGCTGGGCGATCGCTTCGCCCTTGGCCACCTTCTGGGCTTCCTGGTGCGCGCCCTGCGCCGGCTGGGCGTCGAGCAGCTGCACCGAGGCGGGCGTCCCGTGGACGCCGTTGACCGAGGCGGCGAGCTGCTGCTGCGCGGCCACGTGCTGGTCGGCCACCGGGCGGACGGCCTGGTTCTCGGTGCTCTTGTCCGCGTTGGCGGCCAACGGCTGGCCGACGGCGGCGAACGCGCCGGCCGCGACGACGGCCGCGGCGATCTTGTTCCGGGTGGACACCCGGGAGGTCTTGCTCTCGGAACGAGGGCGGAAGGAGTTCAACAAGGACTCCCGGAGAGCGGTCTTCGGGGTGTGGCCGCTCTCCTCGCGGTGCTTGGCCATGGTCGCCTTTCCGTCTTCGGGGGTGGCTCGGTCACTCCCGCCGGGGGATGCGGGCGAACTCTTCGGGGGCGAGTCCTGTTCGTGACTGAACCGTGACGTTCTCAGCGAAAAAGGTAGCTAAGGGTCATCCGGACCATCAAGTGCTCATCCTTTAGGTGCAGCTTTGCCTGTCGTTCAGCCGCCAGCCGCACACTTTCAGTGACTAAATAAGATGACCTTTCGGTAACGGTCGTGATCTAGCGAGGGCGATCTTCGGCGCCCTCCGCGAGGACGACCGGAAGATCGGCGACTCGATGCGATCAACTCCGCGCGATCAGTGATTCCCCCTGGGCACGGAGCTCGCGATCACGCGCGGCGACCGGCCGGACACGGCGCCGAACGGATCGCCGCACCGCCGCGCCCGACCGCACGATCGGCGCCGACCTGCACGATCGATCAGATTCGGGCGCACCTCGCGTGGGTCGGCGACCAAGACCCCATCCGCCGGAAAGTGGTCTTGGGCACAAACTCGACCACTCGCCCCCACCACCCGTCGGATGGCCTCAAGTGACTCGCGAGTAACCGCCTGCGATCGATCTCCCGCACTCTGAGATGCGCGTGCCACTCGAAGAGTTGATCTGATTCACTGACCGACATGACGCGTGGTGACCAGTGGGGCCTGCTCGTGCGGCGCCTGCACGTCGACCTGCTCCGCGTCAGCTCCGCCGGGTGTCGACCTTCCCGCTGACCCTCCCGGCCGCGCACCGCGCGATCCCGCCGCGGCCGGTGGCCGCCTTCGCGGGCGCGCGCGTCACCACCCCTCGCGCAGGCGCCGCGGCACGTTCCGCCGCCCGAGGCCGCCCTCCCGAACCGACCACCCGAACCGCCCCGGCACGCACCGCGCACGACCGGAGCGCCCTCGAACGCCACCCCACGGAGAGATCGTGCAGACCTTCCTGATCTTCGCGCTCGGCGGTTTCATCGCCCAGCTCGTCGATGGTTCCCTCGGCATGGCCTACGGGGTGACTTCCACGACCATCCTGCTCACCGCGGGGCTCACGCCCGCCGTGGCCTCCGCATCGGTGCACCTGGCCGAGATCGGCACCTCCGCCGCCTCCGGCATCTCGCACTGGAAGTTCGGCAACGTCGACTGGCGCGTCGTGCTCATCCTGGGCGTGCCCGGTGCCGTCGGCGCCTTCCTCGGCGCGACCGCGCTGAGCAACCTCTCCACCGAGGCCGCCGAACCGTGGATGTCGGCGATCCTGCTGACGCTGGGCCTGTACGTGCTGCTGCGCTTCGCCCTGCGCCCGCTGCGCCGCAGGCAGCTCACCGGGGTCAGCTCGAAGCTGCTCGCCCCGCTCGGTCTGGTCGCGGGCTTCGTCGACGCGACCGGTGGCGGCGGCTGGGGCCCGGTGGCGACCCCGACGCTGCTGAGCACCGGCAAGGTGGAGCCGCGCAAGGTCGTGGGCTCGGTGGACACCAGCGAGTTCCTGATCGCGGTCGCGGCCAGCCTCGGCTTCATCATCTCGCTGGCCGACGAGCCGCTGTCCTGGGCGACGGTGGCCGCGCTGTTGATCGGCGGCGTGATCGCCGCGCCGCTGGCGGCGTACCTGGTGCGGATCGTGCCGATGCGGCTGATCGGCGTCGGTGCGGGCGGGCTCATCGTGCTCACCAACACCCGCACCCTGATCAAGGCGTTCGACCTGCCCGCTCCGGGCGTGTTCTACGCCGTCATCGTGCTCGCCTGGGTCGCCGCGCTGGCCTACACCGTCCGGCAGATCGTGCGCGACCGCCGCGAGGAGCTCCCGGAGGACGCGAGCGAGCCGGTGCGCAGCTGACCGGCCGCCCCGAAACGACGAAACGCCCGTCCGCGACGCTGTCGCGGGCGGGCGTTGTGGTCGGCGCGGTCGAGCTCGACCGGTTGTTGCGTGGCTACAGCTAACACACGGAGCGTCAGGCATTACCCACGTGCCGTATCGCGCTAGTCATACGAAAGGGCTACGGTTCGATAGGCCGTGTGGAAGCCCCCCGACACGCGGTAGGCGCCCCGGGTGCGAACTTCGTGCTCGCGCCCGGGACGCCGCTCCCCGTACCTGCGGCCACCGACTGGCCACTTCGTTCTCCGCCCGGGACACCGGGCGAACGCCACCGGATCCCCATCGGCAGGCGACCCGCACCGTCCGTGCGGAGTCCAGCGACGCGTGGCACTCAGTGTGCACGTCAATCATGGAATATTCCAGGCCTCTGGGCGCACAGTTCGAGCACGGCCGGACATCGATCCGGTCCGCCTCCCGTGCGCAGCGGTGACGGATGCCGCCCGCCGGGCACATCCGTCACCGTGACGGCCGCGCCGCTCAGCCGTCCGCGCGCATCGGGCTGGAACCGGAACGCCACTGCACCGTCGGGCGCATCGCGCCCAGGTCGACCCGGTCCACGTGCGCCTTCGCGACGCCGAACAGCGAATCGATGAGGGTGTTCGACAGCAGGTGCGGCTCCAGGCCCAGCTCGACCAGCCCGGTGTGCACCACGTTGTAGTGGTGCTCGGCCTGCTCGACGCGCGGGTTGTCCAGGTACTCGACGTCGACGGTGCCGTCGAAGCCGTTGGCCACGACCTTCGCGATCTCCTCCACGGAGAAGCTCTCGGTCATCTGGTTGAACACCCGGAACTCGCCGGCGTCGGCCGGGTTCTCCGCAGCCAACCGGATGCACTCCACGGTGTCCCGGATGTCGATGAGCCCGCGGGTCTGCCCGCCCGTGCCGTACACCGTCAGCGGGTGGCCCAGCACGGCCTGGATGACGAAGCGGTTCAGCACCGTGCCGAAGATCGCGTCGTAGTCGAAGCGGGTGGCCAGGCGCGGGTCCAGCGCGGTCTGCGCCGTCTCCTGCCCGTACACGACGCCCTGGTTGAGGTCGGTGGCGCGCAAGCCCCAGATGCGGCAGGCGAACTCGATGTTGTGGCTGTCGTGCACCTTGCTCAGGTGGTAGAAGGAGCCCGGCTTCTTCGGGAAGAGCATCCGGTCGGTCCGCCCCTTGTGCGAGACCTCCAGCCAGCCTTCCTCGATGTCGATGTTCGGCGTGCCGTACTCACCCATCGTGCCCAGCTTCACCAGGTGGATCGACGGGTCGATCTCCTGGATCGCGAACAGCACGTTGAGGTTGCCGACCACGTTGTTCTGCTGGGTGTAGACCGCGTGCTTGCGGTCGATCATCGAGTAGGGCGCCGCGCGCTGCTCGGCGAAGTGCACGATGGTGTCCGGGCGGAAGTCCCGCACCATCTCGTAGGTGAAGTCCGCGTCGACGAGGTCGCCGTAGTAGGACTTGATGCTCTTGCCCGACACTTCGCGCCACGCGTCGACGCGGGTCTGCATCGGCTCGATCGGCACCAGGCTCTGCACGCCCATCTCGTGGTCGTAGCCGCGCCGGGCGAAGTTGTCGGCCACCGCCACCTCGTGGCCACGGTCGGACAGGTGCAGAGCGGTCGGCCAGCCAAGGTAGCCGTCGCCCCCGAGGACGAGGATTCGCACGCCTTCTTCTCCCTCTAGATCATTGCGGGTGCCACCGGCGGCCGGGAAGGGCGCCGCGGCGGCGGATCCTCCGGGCACCGAGGTGCTCCGGAGCCAGTCGGCACGGTAGGAAAAGCGCTGCCGGGCCGAGGTGAAGCGGACGCCGACGGCTCCCGGCGCCACCTCGCTCCCGCCAACATCGGGAATGCTCTCATTGTTCGGCGCGGGAGCGAAGAGCCGAAAGCAAGCGGGGGCCGAGAGGAAAGGCACGCGTTCGCGCCCCGGTATCGTGCTACCGCGACGTGGCCCGTTCCGGGCTCGGCGCAGCGCGAAAGGACCGATCAGTGCAGCAGGCCACCGAGACCGCGACCGCGCGGTCGACCGGCCGCCGCGGCCACTACTGGCGGCTCATCAGCAGGTTCGCCGCCGCCTCCGTGGTCGCCACCGGGATCAGCCAGCTCGTGTTCGTCGGCTCCTACGCGCTGGGAGCGCTGCCGGTGGTCTCGACCGTGCTGGCGTGGCTGGCGGGCGCCGTGCCGAACTTCGTGCTCAACCGCCGGACCTGGGGCGGCGGCGGCAGATCGGCGCTGCGCGGCGAGATCGTGCGCTACGCGGCGCTGTCGGTGGGCACCGCGCTGCTGGCGGCGCTGGCCACCAGCGGTGCCGAGCGGCTGGCGCTGGACGCGTTCCCGCACGACCGCCTCCCGCAGGTGGCGATCGTGTGGGGCGCCTTCCTCGCGACCTACCTGGTGATGTTCGTGGTGAAGTTCTTCGTCATCGACCGGTTCATCTTCACCGCTCGGGAACGGCCACCGCGGGCTCGTTGATCCGCTCGGTCGCGGGCCGGTGCTGCGGCTGCGGCGCGGAACGCCGTTCCCGCAGCCAGGTGCCTAAGACGACCTTGGCGTAGCGGTAGCCGTAGAGCACGTTGTTGCCCTTCTTGCTCTGCCCCGCGGTGCGCGCCAGCATCGTCATCGGCTGCTCCAGGACCCGGTAGCCGCGGGCGAGCAGGCCGACGAGCAGCTCCGAGGACTGGTACTGCTTCTGCTCCAGCCGCACCGAGTTCGGCACCTCGATCTTCATGGCGCGGAAGCCGAACGAGGTGTCGGTGATCTTCTGCCTGGTCAGGGCGCTGACCAGCCACGCGAACACGTGGGTCCCGGCCCGGCGCACCAGGTCGGTGCTCTCGGTGCGGCCGAGAGTGCGGGAACCGGTGACGAAGTCGGCCTCGTCGTCGATCAACGGCTGCAGCAACCGGGGCAGCTCGGCGATGTCGTACTGGCCGTCCGCGTCGGTGGTGACGAGGTAGCGGGCGCCGCGCTCGGCGGCGAGCCGGTACCCGAGCCGCAGCGCCGCCCCCTGGCCGCGGTTCGTCGGCGCGACGCAGGTCTGCGCGCCGTGGCGCAGCGCGACCTCGGCGGTGTCGTCGGTGGCGCCGTCGACGACGACGAGCGCGTCCACGTCCAGCCCGCAGCTCTGCGCGGGAATGCCGTCGAGCACCGCGCCCAGCGCGTCCTGCTCGTTGTAGGCCGCGATGAGCACGACCACCGAGGCGAACCCGCGGTCGCCGTAGCGTTCGGCGTAGCCGTCGAGGGCCGCCCGGTCGACCTCGTCGGGGTAGGTCGTGGACATGGTGGTCTCCTTCGGGGTGTTCGGTCGTTCGGGTAAGCGGGCCCGGCGCGGTCCGATGATCGCGGTCAGGGCGAGCCCGCCGGCCAGCGGCAGCAGCACGAGGCCGGGCAGCTGGTATCGCCAGGAGAATTCCATCGCCGCCGCGGTGGCCAGCACCGTGGTGGCCAGCCCCGCGGGCAGCAGCGTCACGGCGCGCAGCCCGCTGCGGCGGGCGCGGCCGACGCCGAGCACGGCGAGGCCGGACAGGACGAGCATGCCGCCGAGCGCGGTGCCCGGCGTGTAACCGCCGCCGAGCTGGTAGGCCCGCAGGAACCCGCCGATCTCGGGGTCGGCGCGCAGCGGCCCGTCGCCGTGCAGCTCGGCCCATTCGGCGACGTACCAGGGGTCGGCGTACATCGGGTACTCGGTCTTGAACTGCCACCGGTCCAGCGGCACGTCGCCCGGTGTCTGGGTGCGGGTGGGCGCGAAGCCCTTCAGGAAGTCGGTGACGAACCCGCCCGCGACGTCGAGCGGCTGCTGGGCGAGGACCTTGGCCGCCATGCCGCTCTGCGCGGCGTTGAGGTCGAAGTCGTCCGGCAGCCTGTCGGTGTTGACCGAGACGTGCCAGAAGTGGATGTAGAAGTCGATGCCCTGCTTCTCCCGGGCCTCGACCGGTTCCTTCGGGCACACCAGCTGCTCTTCTGGGGTGAGCCCTAGCCGATCGCAGTCCGCGACGACGGCGGTGCGGCCGTAGACGACGCTGCCGGTGGAGCCGCCCAGCGCGGGCGTTCCGGTCCACGCCAGGTGGTACATCGCGTAGCAGAACAGGACCCCGGCGAACGCCCCGGCGAGGGCTCCGGCGGCGCGCAACCGGGGCTTCCACCCGTCGCTCGGGCGCAGCCCGGCCGCGAGCAGCACGAACACCACCGCGGGCACCACCAGCGTCAAGCCGACGATGCGCACCAGCACCGAGACCGCCAGCAGCAGCCCGGCGATCGCCGCGGTGCGCGGGCCGGGAATGCCGCGCCAGGTCAGCACGAAGATCGCGGCCAGCAGCAGGACCTGGAACAGCAGGTCCGACATGATGTTGTGCTCGATCTGCACCTGGTAGGCGTCGAGCAGCACCGGCGCGGTGGCGAGCGCCGCGATCCAGCGCCGCGCGCCGAAGCGCAGCAGCAGCACGTAGATCGCGACGCCGAGCGCGAGCCCGATCAGGTGCTGCACGGCCGCCACGAACGCCAGGTTCCCCACCAGCAGCAACGGGCCGAGCAGCAGGATCTCGTAGCCGATGGGGTTGATGCCGCCGGGGAAGAACACCCCGAGGTCGTCGAGGTAGCGGAACGAGTCGATGTAGAGCAGCGCCGGCCGGTACGCGAGCTGCGCGAGCACGCGCAGCACGACGCCACCGAGCAACAGCAGCGCGAGCAGCCAGTGCGCGCGGAGGTGCCGCGCCGGCGCGGCGATCACGGCGCCCCGGCGGTGATCGCGCGGAAGTCCTCCCACACGGTCCGCAGGCCGTCGGTGAGCTCCACCGACGGGCTGTAGGCGAGTTCGCGCCCGGCCTTGGCGACGTCGACGATCACCGCGGGCATCTCGCCGTTCTTCGCGGGCACGTGCGTCACCGGCAGCGGCGCGCCGGTGGCGGCGCGGACCGCGTCGATGAGTTCCAGCACGGAGATGGACCGCCCGGAGCCGATGATCGCGGTGCCGGTGTACTGCTTGTCGCAGGCGGCGAGGATGCCCGTCACCACGTCGTCGACGTGCACGAAGTCGCGGCTCTGCGCGCCGTCGCCGTAGACCTCGACGCCGTCGCCCGCCAGCGCCGCGCGCATCAGCCGCGGGATGAAGCTGTCCTTGCGCCCCATGCCGGGCCCGTAGATGTTGGTGAACCGCAGCGCGGTGGTGGCGATGCCGTAGGACCCCGCGTAGCCGGACAGCAGCATCTCGCAGGCGGCCTTCGTCGCGCCGTACGGCGTGAGCGGCCGCAGCGGGAGGTCCTCGGAGATGGTGCCGTGGCCGATGTCGCCGACGACGGCGTTGGTGGACGCGAGCACGAAGCGGCCGACGCCCCGCTGCCGCGCGAGTTCCAGCAGTCCCTGGGTGACCTCGACGTTGGCGCGGTAGGTCTCGGCGGGCTGGTCCACCGAGCGCAGCACCGAGGTGATCGCGGCGAGATGCACGATGGCCGACGTGCCGGTGATGACGGCGGCTTCGCGCACGGCCGGTTCGGTGAGATCGCCGGCGACGTGGGTGACGAGCTCGCCGCGCACCGATTCCGGCGGTTCCTGGGCGTCGACGATGGTGACCGGGGTGCCGCGTTCGGTCAGCGCTCGGACGACGGCGCGGCCGACGAACCCGGAGCCGCCGGTGACGACCACGCCACCCGGCAGGCCGCCGCTACGCAGAGTTTCGGACGACTCGGTTGCCGTCGCTCGTTCGGGGGAAGTCTCACTGCTTGGCACGGCTGAACTCTAACGGGCCGCCGCCCAGAGCTGTCGCCTAACCCACACCGGTCGTCCACCGAATGGCAGCTTGCGCACCGCCCGCCGACGCACCGCGGCAGGGCCGCCGAGGGTACGGAGCCGGGCGGCCGCCGCGACCGCCCGGCGGACGCGCTCAACTCGCGTAGTGATCGCCCAGCGCTCGCAGGCCGGTGCCGAACACGCCGGTCGCGAACACCTCGTCCAGGTTCGGTTCGTCGCCCGCGTCGGCGTCGTAGTCGCTGTACCACTCGACGAACGCCTGCCCCGTCGCCGTGATCGGCAGGACCCGGATCGTGCTGCGGTACGAGCGCACCGGGAACGGGCCCTCGGTGATGTCGTAGGTGTAGGCGCGGGCGGCGTCGTCGAGCGCCACCAGCCGTTCCCGCACCACACCGCCGTCGGCGAGGGTCAACCGCCGCACCGCGCCGACCTCCGCCGGGGACGCGCCGCCCTCCACTTCGCTGGTCTTGATCGCCGGGTGCCACCGCGGCAGCCCGTTGAAGTCCCGCACCAGCTCCCACACCGCGTCCGCCGTCGCCGGAACCACCGCGCTCGCATAGGACCGTGCCATCACGTGCTCCTCACCGTCGTGTTCCACCGCACCGGGCGGTGCGGCTCACCGCTTGAGGTTCTTGAACTCCCTGGTCCGCTCGGTCAGCGCCTGTTCCACCGGGAGCCGTTCCATGCTGCTGGCGCCGTAGAAGCCGTGGCAGCGCTTGGTGCGGCCCAGCACGTAGGCCGCGTCCTCCGGGGTGGCGATGGGGCCGCCGTGGCAGAGGACCAGCACGTCCTCGCGCACCTCGGCCGCCGCCGCGGACCACTCGTCGATCAGCGCCACGCAGTCGTCGAGGTCCTTCGAGGTCTCCGCGCCGATGGAGCCCCCGGTGGTGAGCCCGAGGTGGCACACGACGATGTCGGCTCCGGCGGTGGTCATGGCGCGGGCGTCGGCGGCGGAGAAGACGTAGGGCGTGGTGAACAGGTCCGCTTCCCGCGCGGCGGCGATGAGCTCGACCTCCTGCCGGTAGCTCATGCCGGTCTCCTCCAGGTTGGCCCGGAAGGTGCCGTCGATGAGCCCGACGGTCGGGAAGTTCTGGACCCCGGCGAAGCCCAGTTCCCGCAGCCGCGCCAGGAACGGCCCGGTGAGCAGGAACGGATCGGTGCCGTTGACGCCCGCGAGCACCGGCGTGCGGCGCACCACGGGCAGCACTTCGCTCGCCATCTCCACGACGATCTCGTTGGCGTTGCCGTAGGCCAGCAGCCCGGCCAGCGAACCGCGCCCGGCCATCCGGTAGCGGCCCGAGTTGTACAGCACGATCAGGTCGATGCCGCCGGATTCCTCGCACTTCGCCGACAGCCCGGTTCCTGCGCCACCGCCGATGATCGGCTCGCCCCGATCGGCCATGCCCCGGAACCGGCGCACCAGGGTCTCCCGGTCGAACCGCGTCATGCCCGTTCTCCTTCCGCGCCGGGGCGCACTTCGCTCAACGCCGCGAGCAGCGCCGCCACGAAACCGTCGTCGTTGATGCCGTGCGGGACCCGCCGCACCTGCCGCTGCTCGGTCCGGTGCACCTCGGCTTCGAGGGTTTCGAACAGCACCTCGTCGGCGGCCGGGTCGTGGAAGGGCTGCCCGGGCGCGTCGAGCAGCGAGACGCCGCCCTCCGGCAGCAGGAACCGCACCGGGCCGGTGCAGGCGTTGAGCTTCGCGGCCAGGAACCGGGCGATCTCCCGGCATTCGTCCGGGGTGGTGCGCATCAGCGTGACCTGCGGGTTGTGCTCGTAGAACAGCCGTCCCCGGTAGCGCTCCGGCACGGTGTCCGGCGCACCGAAGTTGACCATGTCGAGGGCGCCGCAGGACCCCACGTAGGGCACGCCGCCGCGCGCGATGGCGTCGAGCCGCGTGTCACCGGCGCTCATCACTCCCCCGGCGATCAGGTCGCACACCTCGGTGGTGGTGATGTCCAGGACGGCCTCGATCAGGCCGTCGGCGACGAGCTTCTCCATGGCCCGGCCGCCGGTGCCGGTCGCGTGGAACACCAGCGGGTCGTGCTCGGCGGCCAGCCGGTCCGCGGTCTTGGTGACGCACGGCGTGGTCACCCCGAACATCGTCAGCGCCACCGCGGGACGCTGCTCGACGGCCGGGACGGTGTTGCGCACGGCCCCCGCGAGCGCGTGCGCGGCGTTGCCGAGCACCTGGCGGGAGATCCGGTTGAGCCCGGCGACGTCGGTCACCGCCGGGAACATCGCGACGTCGGAGGCGTCCACGTAGGACGAGACGTCACCGGAGGCGACGGTGGAGACCATCAGCTTCGGCACGCCCACCGGCAAACCCCGCAGCGCCGGAGTGACCAGCGCCGTGCCCCCGGAACCGCCGAGCCCCAGCACGCCGCCGACACCGGGTCGCGCGGTCAGCCAGCGCTCGAACGCCAGCGCCATCGCCGCCACCGCCGAACCGCGATCACCGGTGAACACCGCCTCCGCGCCCCGCGGGTGCTCCGCCGCGACCTCGGCGGCGGGCACGTCGGGGGCGTCGGCGGACTCCGCGCCGGAGGTGCTCACGTCGACGGTGGTCACCTCCACGCCCGCGTCGGCGACCAGCCCGGCGACGTAGCGCAGCTCCGCCGCCTTCGTGTCGAACGTGCCCACGACGTAAGCCCGGCCCATCGCACCATCCCCGCAACTAGGAATCAGCCCGCGAGAACCCTACTGCCGATCACACCGGGACACAGCTCGTTGATCACCGTGTCGCGCTCAGGAGGCGCGCGCTGATCCGGGGTGACGCGTCAGGAACCCAAGCGCCGCCGTGCCGCGTCGATGTCCGCGGCGACCTTGTCCATCGCTCGCTCGAACCCCTCGGTGACGCGGCCGAGTTCCGCATCGAGCCCGGGCAACGCCCCTGCGGCGGCGACCTTCGCGGCCATGTCGTCCAACGCCGCGTTGACCGCTTCCCGCACGGCCGCCTCCGCCGCTGCGCGCGGCGTTCGCTCCCACTGGCGCGGGTCGAAGGCGACATCGCCGACCCGCCCCCGCGGATCGACCCGCGCTCGGACGAGACCGTCCGCCGAGCCACCGGAGCCCATGAGTTCGTCGTCCACCGGTGCGGGGTCGGGAACGCTCCCGCGACCACGGTGGTGATCAGCCGGATCTTCCAGGAACGAGCTCACGAAATCCCCTCACGCTGTTGTGACCCGCAGCACCCGGTCGCCTGTTGCGAACGATCCCACTCGATCCGCCGGGATCGCTAGCCTCCACGGCAAGATCACACAACGGTCGGCGGGCGGAGTGCATGGCAGCGTCGTTCTTCATCCACACCGAGCAGTTGGGCCGATCAGGCAACCGGTTCGGTTCGGCCGCGGATGGGCTGGACGCCGAACGCCGCACGCTGCGGACAGCGGTGGCGGGAGACGCCGCCGCGTGGGGAGCGGACGAGCCTGGAGCGGCCTTCGGCCAAGCGCACCTGGAAGTGGCCGAGCTGGCGGAGCGAGCCTTGGAAGTCCTGGCACGCGCCACGGCCGACGTCGGTACCTCGCTGGTCGCCACGGCGGCCGACCTCGAAGACATCGACCGGACCCACGCCGACGAGTTGAACGAGCTCCTCGCCGAACTGGGGGCCAGGCCGTGAGCATCACCCTCCCGCCTGAGCTCGCGCAGTTGCTGGCGGAGTGCGGCGGGACCTTCCCCGAGGCCGACGAAGACCGGCTGCACGAACTGGCCGCAGGCTGGCGCAGAACAGGCAGGACGCTGGAACGGCTCCGCCGAGAAGGCTCGGACACTGCCCGGTCAGTCGCCGCGACACATCACGGCGCGACCATCGACGTGTTCGACGGCCGCTGGGCCAGGATCGACGCGCACTTCGCGCTCGGCTCCGTCGCGACCGAGCAGGCAGCAGCGGCCGTCGATGCGATGGCGCTCGCCACCATCGAGACCAAAAGCGCCATCATCTCGGTACTGGCGGCAGGACACGCACAACGGCAGGAAATGCAGAGCCAAGTCGCCGTGGCGTTCTGGGGACCGCTCATCCGGTTCCTCCTGCAACTCCTCAAAAACCACATCGGCCCCCTGCTGGCCCGACTCGGACAGCTGATCAGGAGCGGCCTGGCGGCACTGTTCCGCGGCATCAAAAAGGCTTTTCAGGCCATCGTCGACTTCGCCGAGTCGCTCTTCGAAGGCGCGAGCACACCGGAACCAGCACCACTACCACCCCCGACGCCGCCGGTTTACCGACGCGACCAGCCACTACCGCACGCACGGGAGCTGATCGAGAACGGCACTCAGTGGACTGGAACTGGACGAGGCGGCGGCAAAGTTCCCCTGACCGCCGAGCCGAACCAAGTCTACTATCGAACAGATCCACAAACGGGCGTCACTACCAGTTACAGCGTTTACGATGAGCAGGGCTACATCATCAAGCGCGTCGACCTGGCAGGAAGGCCACACGGAGAAGTTCCCACACCGCACGTTCTGCACTACCAGCTCAACGTAGATACCCGAACAGGAACAACGAGAGTCGGACCAAGCAAAGAACAACCGGTCCGCGCCGCCACGCCCTGGGAGATACCGTGACCACCGAAGAGAACCAAAATCAACGCGAGCATCCCGGGTTCCTCGCGGACTGGCGCACCCCCGCAGGCGATCCGCTGACGCCCATCAGCTACCTCAGCACCCTCACCTCAGGAATCGAGGCGATACTCGCCATTCAGTGGCTGTTTCGGCCGAACTTCCTTGAATATCGTGGAATCGTATTTGCCACCGACGAACCCACCGAGCCCAATCCGGCACAAAAAAAGACGCTGGACGACTGGCTGTCACACTTCAACGGCGACATAAGCAAGGTTGAGTTCAAGAGCAATCTCACAATCCTTCCAGATGTGTTCACGAATTTGACGCTGGACGAACACATCGAAGACATTTCCATCTTCGCGGAGAGCATCGCAGACTGCTGGCGAGGCCTCTTGAAACTTCACTTCCCGGACCGGGATTTCGTCGTGGAAGTATTCGATGACCCCGAAGAACCTTACGACCCGCAGATCACCTTCTACAGCAAGCCGGAGGAGTCGTCGAACGCTCCGGTCGTGGTCTACGGCGTAGCCGCGGGACAGTTCGCCCAGCTCGACGGGGTCCACGCCGCGCTACACCTCGATCTGCCTCCGTCCGCCCGGACCGGGTTCGCGGGACTCGCGCTCCCTCCGCAGCAGGCGTTGGAGATCAACGCTCGGGACGCCGCCGACCGGAAGACGCTGCTCGACCGAATCGCGCCCGGCTCGACCACGCTCACCGACGCACTGCGGGCCTCCGGGCGGAGCGCGGTGCTGCTGTCCGGGTTCGAACAGCTCTGGGTGAAGAACCGCGCGGTCGCCGAAGAGCTGATCAGACAAGCACCTGACGCGCTCGCCACGGCCCGAGCCGAAGGGCGAACGCTGCACCTGGCGTTCGCCGACCTCACCTCGGACACCGCCGAATCCGCGCTGGAGCTGCTGCGCGACCTCACCGCCGGACATGCCGAACCGGTGCCCGTCTTCCACTACGCCCCATCCGCATGACGATGCCCCCGGCTGCACGCCGGGGGCATCGTGGAAGCGGGAGGTCAGTGGCTGCTGTTGCCCTTGCCGCCGCCGGTGAAGCGGTTCTTCACCTGCTCGATCTTGGCCTTGTTCTTCGGGTCGCTCGCGTATCGCTTCGCCTGGTCGATCGCCTTCTTGCCCTGCGGGCTCTTGGCGAAGTCGGTCAGCTTCTTGAACAACGACATAGCAGCTCCCAGTCGGGCCGGTCGGTCATGCCTGCCACCAGGCTACCGGCAATTCGGACACGGAATCGAGGGCCCACCGATCATCCGAGCACACCGCTGACCGAGGCGTGGCCCTTGAGCAGGTTGCGGGCGATGGTGCGGCGCTGGATCTCGTCGGTCCCCTCGAAGATCCGCAGCAGCCGGATGTCGCGGTACCAGCGTTCGATGGGCAGCTCGCGGGTGTAGCCCATGCCACCGTGGATCTGCAGCATCCGGTCCACGATCTCGTTGGCGCGGGTGCCGCCGTAGAGCTTCGCGATGGACTGGGCGTGCCGGGAGTCGGCACCCTGGTCGGCCTGCCACGCCGCCTGCAGCACCAGCCAGCGCAGCGCTTCGATCTCGACCGCGGAGTCCGCGATCATCCACTGGATGGCCTGGCGATCCGCGATGGGCGCACCGAACGTCTGCCGGTTGCGGGCGTAGTCCATCGACATCTCCATCATGCGCTCGCACCCGCCGAGGGCGCGGGCGGGCAGCAGGTAGCGGCCGCGGCCGATCCACTGCATGGCCAGCTTGAACCCGCCGCCGACCTCGCCGAGCACGTTCTCCTCCGGCACCCGCACGCCGTCGAAGACCAGGGAGGCGGGCTGGCGGTCCCACTCGCCCATGATCTCGATCGGCTCCGAGCGCCAGCCGGCGTCGCGGTCGGCGAGGAAGCAGGTGACGCCGCCGTCAGCGCCCTTCTCCTTGTCGGTGACGGCGAAGACCATCGTGAAGTCGGCGTCGATGCCGCCGGTGATGAACGTCTTCTCCCCGTCGATCACCCACTCCGAGCCCTCCTTGCGGGCCGTGGTGCGCAGGTTCTTCGCGTCCGAACCCGCGCCGGGCTCGGTGATCGCGAAGCAGGACTTGCGGTCGCCCTCGATGGTGGGCACCAGGTAGCGCTGCTTCTGGTCCTCGTTGGCGTGGTAGAGGATGTTGTCGGCGTAGCCGCCGAAGCTGAACGGCACGAACGTGCGGCCCAGCTCGATCTCGATGAGCGCCGTGAGCACCGCGGAGAGGTTCATCCCGCCGTACTCCTCCGGGGTCTGCACGCCCCAGAACCCGGCGTCACGGGCCTTCTGCCTGAGGTCCTTGAGCTCCTCGCGGGTCAGGCCGCGCTCGTGGTTGCGCTCGCGGCGCAGCACCTCCTGCTCCAGCGGCACGAGTTCGCGCTGCACGAAGGTGCGCACCCAATCCCGAATGTCGCGTTCGGTCTCGGTGAGGGAGAAGTCGACCATCGGTGGCGTTTCCTTTCGGCGAGGTCGAGGGAGTGAGACGTCCGTGCACGATGAGTCTTCGATCGTTGTCCTGTCAGCGGCGAAGCCGCTGAGCAGTGACCAGCTTGAGCAACAGAACCACCGGCGGGTTCTCAGCGGTTTCCTCGCGAGGACAGCGATTTCGTGGTGTAGGGAGCTACATGAGAAATCGATCCCGCAGCGAGGAAGCCGCTGAGGTTCCGCTGAGCGACCACCTCAGCCAGCCGTTCCAATCCGGGAGCGGAGTTCGCGTTTGAGGACCTTGTGGCTGGGTCCCAGCGGCAGCTCGTCGACGAACACCACGCGCCGCGGGTACTTGTGGTGCGCGGTCTGCTCCGCCGCCCAGGCGGTGATCGCCTTGCCCAGCGCCTCGTCGGGTTCCTCGCCGCGTTCGGGCACGACCACGGCGCAGACCTCCTCGCCGCGCCCCGGGTCGGGCAGGCCGATCACGGCGCACTGGGCCACCGCGGGGTGCCGGATCAGCAGCTCCTCCACCTCGCGCGGGTAGATGTTGTAGCCGTTGCGGATGATCAGGTCCTTCTTGCGGTCGACGATGGACACGTAGCCCTCGGCGTCCTTGGTGCCCATGTCGCCGGTGCGGAACCAGCCGTCGACGACGGCCGCCGCGGTCGCCTCCGGGTCGTCCAGGTAGCCCGCGAACACGTTGTGGCCGCGCACCACGATCTCGCCGACCTCGCCCGCGGGCAGCAGCTCGATGCGGTCCTCCACGGACGGTTCGGCGACCTCGACGTCGATGCCCCACAGCGCGTGCCCGACGGTGCCCGCGCGCGGGCCGAACGCCGGTTGGTTCACCGTCGCCGTCGGCGAGGTCTCCGACAGGCCGTAGCCCTCGTGGATCGGGGCGCCGAAGCGGCGCTGGAACCGCTCCAGCACCGCGACCGGCAGCGCGGCGCCACCGGAAACGCACATCCGCAGGCTCGGCACCTCGGCGTCGTCGCCCGCGGCCTCCAGCATCCGGATGTACATCGTGGGCACGCCGTTGAGCTGCGTGATCCGGTGGTCGCGGATGAGCCGCAGCGCCTCCGCCGGGTCGAACTTCGGTTGCAGCACCAGCGTGGCGCCCGCGCGGAACGTGGTGTTCAGCGACACCGTCTGGCCGAACACGTGAAACAGCGGCAGGCAGCCCAGCACCAGGTCCTCGGACCGGGTGTCGTTGGCGTCGAACGCGTTCACCGTCGCGTTCATGACCAGGTTGAGGTGGGTCAGCACCGCGCCTTTGGGGCGGCCGGTGGTGCCGCTGGTGTAGAAGATCACCGCCGGGTCCTCCGGGGAACGCGTCTCGAACGCGCGCACCGGTTCGGCGTCCGCAGCCTCCGCCGACAGCGACGGCGGCGCGTCCTGGCTCGGTCCGCCGGAACCGACCGACACCAGCGGGATGCCGGCCCGGCGCGCGGATTCGGCGGCCAGGGCGAGCTGGCTCGTGTGGCCGATGACGAGCTTCGCGCCCGAGTTGCGCAGCAGGTACGCCGCCTCGTCGGGAACCAGCAGCAGCGGCACCGGAACGACGACGGCGCCCGCGGTGAGCACTGCGTAGTAGGCGCGCACGAAGTCGATGACGTTGGGCGCGACGATCGCCACCCGGTCGCCCGGTTCGACGCCGCGAGCGCGCAGCGCGGCGGCGTGCGCGCGGACCTGTTCCCACAGCTCGCCGTAGTCGACCTGCTCGGCGCCTTCGACGACCGCGGTCGCCCGTGGCGTGATCCTGGCCGGTTCGGCGAGCACCGACACCAGCGACAGCGTGGTCTGCGGCTTGATCGGCGCCGAGGACTCGTCGTCGTTGACCATCGTCCACCTCCGTGAGGACGTCGCCCGACGCCGATCGGGGGCCCGCACCGCGCCCGCCGATGGACACCTGGCGACTAACGTCGTTAGTTTTGGACTCTAGGACCACCCCGCGGACCGCGGCAAGACCACCGCCCCGGACACTGTGCGGAGTCGCCGCAGGGCAACCGGCCGAACACGGTGCGGCATCGGAACGCCACGGCGCAGGGCCGGATGGCAGGCAGGAGCGCGGCATGGGCAGACCGAAGAGTCCCCAGCTCACACCGGAACGCATCCGCGAGCACGCGTTGGTGATCATCGACACGTCCGGGCTCGAAGCGCTGTCCATGCGCAAGCTCGCCGAAGCGCTCGGAGTCCGCGCCGCCTCGCTGTACAACCACGTCGCGACCAAGGAAGCCCTGCTGCACGACGTCGCCAACGACGTGATGGCCACCGTGGACACCACCGGCTTCGCCGCCGGCTGGACCACCGGCCTGCTGCGCTGGGCCCGCTCCTACCGGGCGGCGCTGGCCGCCCACCCGAACCTGGTGCCGTTCATGGCCTCCGGCCCGGCCCGCCGCGAAACCTCGCTGAGCCGCGCCGACGCGGTGCACGGCGGCCTGACCAGCGCGGGCTGGCCACCCCGGTACGCCACGATGATCGGCGCCTCCACCAAGTACCTCGTCGTCGGCGCCGCGATGGGATCGTTCGCAGGCGGGTTCGTCGACGACGCCGAGATCTACGACGACCGGTTCCCGCACCTGCGCAACGCGCACCTGCTGCGCGAGCACGCGGCGGAGATCGACGACGCCAGCTTCGAGGTCGCGCTGCAAGCCCTGGTCGACGGCCTGCGAGTGCAGTACGAGCAGGTCACGGCCCATGCGGACGACTTCGGAGGGTAACGGGATCACGCTCACGTTCGGTTGACTGCGATGTGTGATCTCCGTAGCGTTTCTGAACACAACAGAAGACGAGACGAACACGCCGACGACGTCGAGCGGGAGAGTCTGCGCCCCGCCAGGAGCCCCTGGTCCGTGCAGGATGCGATTCCTGGGTGCAGCGCCGAAGGAGCAATCCTCCCCAACAAACTCTCAGGCCCCGCACCGCACGACACCAGGCGATCACGGAGAAAAGCAGGGACACGCGTCCCTCGCCCAAGGTGCAAGCCGCCGACGCGCGGTGAAACTCTCAGGCCAATGACTCCGGGGAGACCGGCCAGCGCACGCCCGCGCCCGTCGCCGTCGAGGGACCCCGGATATGGTTTCTGCTGGAAGTGGCCGCAACCGGTCCCCTCGGACGTGATCGGTGCCCACGAGGAGGAGTTCCGCACCATGACGTCGTCTTCCCCCTCCCTGAGAGAGACACCGCTAGGGGAGATCCATGCGTCCTCGGGCGCACATTTCACCGAATTCGCCGGGTGGCGGATGCCGGTGCGCTACACCGGCGACACCGCCGAACACCAGGCCGTGCGCACCGCCGCCGGCCTGTTCGACCTCTCGCACATGGGCGAGATCAAGATCAGCGGCCCGCAGGCCGCCGAGGCGCTGGACTACGCGCTCGTCGCGAAGGCCTCGACGATCACCGAGGGTCGCGCCCGCTACACCATGCTGTGCAACGCCGACGGCGGAGTGCTCGACGACCTGATCGTCTACCGGCTCGGCGAGTCGGAGTACCTGGTGGTCGCCAACGCCGCGAACGCGGCCGTGGTCTCCGCCGAGCTCGCCGACCGCGTCGCCGGGTTCGACGCGACGCACGAGGACGTCTCCGACGACTACGCGCTGATCGCCGTGCAGGGCCCGAAGTCCGTGGAGATCCTGGCGCCGCTGACCGGCACCGACCTCTCCGGCGTCAAGTACTACGCCGGGTACCCGAGCGTGGTAGCGGGCGCCGACGTGCTGCTGGCGCGCACCGGCTACACCGGCGAGGACGGCTTCGAACTGTTCACCTCGCCCGCCGACGCCCCCGCCGTGTGGCGGGCGCTGACCGACTCCGGCGCCGCGCACGGCCTCATCCCCGCCGGGCTGTCCTGCCGGGACACGCTGCGGCTCGAAGCGGGCATGCCGCTGTACGGCAACGAGCTCTCAGCGTCCCTGACCCCGTTCCACGCGAACCTGGGCCGGGTCGTGAAGCTCGACAAGCCCGGCGACTTCGTCGGCAAGGAAGCGCTGGCGAAGGTCGCGGAAGCGCCGACGGAGCGCACGCTGGTCGGCCTGCGCACCGATGCCCGCCGCGCTCCGCGGCACGGCTACCGGGTGCTCGACACCGACGGCGCCGAGATCGGCGAGGTCACCAGCGGTGCACCGTCACCGACGCTGGGCCACCCGATCGCGATGGCGTACGTGGACCGCGCGCACAGCGCCCCCGGTACCGCCCTGCAGGTGGACATCCGCGGCAAGTCGATCGACGTGGAAGTCGTCGAGCTGCCGTTCTACCGCCGGTCCGCCTGAGACCGCACCGCCCTCGGGGCACCACGAACCTCGAAAGGACCGCCCGGAACTTCCGGCGCAGCCCAGATCGAACACAGGAGGCAATTGCTCATGTCAACACCGGACCTGTTCAACGACCAGCTCTCGGCGGTGGATCCGGAGGTGGCCGAGGCCGTCGGTGCTGAACTCGGCCGTCAGCAGAACACGCTGGAGATGATCGCGTCGGAGAACTTCGCGCC